>QUBZ01000065.1 GCA_014338005.1 Chloroflexota bacterium
CAACTGGGAACTGATCCTCAACCAGCTCGCCATTCGCTTTGAAGGCAGAATACCGCTTTGAAGGACAGGTCATTTACACCAAAGTCTTGACAGACCTGTTCCGATTGTTTAAGCCATGTAAAAGCTATCTCTTTGGCTGATTGTACGTTTAGAACCGCGTAATTTCTTGCCTCAGCAATCGTTCTTTTATCCGTCATGATCGTTCTCCTCACTCCGCCAGGGCACTCCATTCGTCCATCGCGGCGCGCAGGTCGGCTTCCGCCTGCGTATACTGCCCGCCCAGGTCGCTGACGCGCGCGGCGTCGCCTTCGGTGCTGGCGCGGGTGATGGCCTCGGTCAGCGCGGCCAGCCGGCTTTCCAGGTCATGAATCCGCGCTTCCAGCTCCGCCACGCGCTTTTCGAGCTGGTAGGGGTTGAGGCCGTGTTTTTTGGCGCTGGCGGACGGTTCGCCGTTCGTCCGGGATTTTTCGGCGGCGGTTTTAAGCGCCTGCGCTTCTTCTTCGCCCCGGCTGCGCGCCGTCACGTATTCGGCGTAGCCCCCCTCGAACACCGTCAGCGCGCCGGGTTCGGCGGCCCAGATTTGCGTCGCCAGCGCCGCCACCAGGTAGCGGTCGTGGCTGACCAGCAGAATCGTGCCGGGAAAATCCGCCAGCACACTCTGCAAAATTTCCTGGCTGTCAATGTCTAGGTGGTTGGTCGGCTCGTCCAGCAGCAGGAAGTTAGCGCCGGAAAGCGCCAGCTTCGCCAGCGCCACGCGCCCGCGTTCACCGCCGGAAAGCGTTTCAATCGGGCGGAACACATCGTCGCCGGTGAACAAAAACTGCGCCAGATAGTTACGCGCCTCGCCCACCTGCATCGGCCTGACGGTCATCACCTCGTCAATCACGCTGTTGGCCGGGTTCAGCCGTTCGTGCGCCTGGGCGAAGTAGCCGATATTGACCGACGCGCCGATCTTCGCTTCGCCGGCCAGCGGCGGCAAATCCTGCAAAATGGTTTTAAGGAAAGTGGTTTTGCCCACGCCGTTGGGGCCGATCAGCGCGGCCACCTCGCCCCGGTACAGGGTGATGTCCGGCGCGGTGAACAGCGGCGCGGGCGCGTCGGAATACCCGACCGTCAGGCCGCGCGTCATCAGCACCTTATCGCCGCTTCGCATGGCATAGGCCATTTTGATATGGATGTTCCGCCGTTCGCGCGGGCGGTTGATGAAGTCGCCGCGTTTTTTCATGGTTTCCAGGCGGCGCAGCTTGCCTTTGGCCTGGCGCGTATTCTGCCCGGCGATGTTGCGGCGGATGTAGTCTTCTTCTTTGGCGAGAAATTCCTGCTGCGCTTCGTATTCCTTCAGGCGGCGCTCGTAACGCTCCTGGCGCTGCTGCACGTAATGGCTGTAGTTACCGCGATACGTCTCCAGCGTGCCGAAGTCCAGCTCCCAGACGACGCCGGCGAATTCGTCCATGAAGTAGCGGTCGTGGCTGACGGCCAGCACCGCGCCGGGGAAGTCCTTCAGGAAACTTTCCAGCCACTCAATCGCGGCGATGTCCAGGTGGTTGGTCGGCTCGTCCAGCACCAGCAGGTTGGGCGATTCCAGCAGCAGCCGCCCCAGCAGCGCCCGCGTCCGCTGCCCGCCGGAAAGTTTGGTCAGCGGTCGCTCATACTCCTCCGGCGAAAAACTCAGCCCTTGCAGCACCATTCTGATGCGCGTTTCGTAGGTATAACCGCCGGCAGTGTCGAAGCGGTGCTGAAGCTCGCCGTATTTGTCCAGCAGGTCGTCGGCCTGTTCAGCCAGGGCGTGTTCCATCGCCTTCAGCCGCGCCTCCATCACCCGCAGGTCGGCGAAAGCGGTGAGCATCTCGTCCCACAGCGAATGATCGCCGGCCAGTTCCGGGCGCTGCGGCAGAAAGCCGATTCGCAGCCCCTTAGCGCGGCTGACCGTCCCTTCGTCAGGTGTATCCATCCCGATGAGGATATTGAGCAGGGTGGTTTTGCCCGCGCCGTTGGGGCCGACCAGGGCGATGCGCGCCCGGTGCGGAATTTCGACGCTGATGCCCTCGAAGATGTCATCCGGGCCGAACGATTTGGCGAGATTAGCGGCGGTTAACAGGGACATGGCACACACATCTATTCTTTTCGATGCAAGTGTTGAAATTATAACATGATGGAACTGCAAATATAGGGAGAGTATCCGTTGTGAGCCGTTATAATCCGCAAAAATCCGTTACAATCCATAGGGACGCGCTTCTGCGTGTTCGGGGCGGCGGACGGCCAGAAGGCTGTCCCTGCGATTCGCTGCGACCAGCGCGTTGATTCTGAAGCGATTGCCCCGGCGAATCCATTTCCCCCTGTAGAGCTAACCCTGACTCCGGTTACAATACGCTCCGCAACTTAACGGATTAAAGGGATTCATGCAAACAGACGATAAGCAGTCAACATCCGATGCGCCGCTGCTGGACGTAAGCGGCATCAGCTATCGTTACGGCTCGCTCAATGCCCTGACGAACGCTGCCTTCACGGTCGAACCCCGGCAGCTTGTGTCACTGGTCGGGCGCAACGGCGCGGGCAAGTCCACGCTGCTCAAGTGTATCGCCGGGTGGACGCAGCCGACCGAGGGCGAAATTCGCATTCACGGCTATCCGGTCGCTAAAAACGAACGCTACGTGCGCGAACACCTGATTCTCGTGCCGGACACACCGCAGTTTTACGACGAACTGACGGCCTGGGAACATTTGCAGTTCGTAGCCCAGGCGCACGGCTGGCGCGGCTGGGAGGACGACGCGGAGGATTTACTGAGCCGCTACGGCCTGCTGTCCAATAAAGATGCCTTCCCGTTCACCTATTCGCGCGGGATGCGTTACAAACTGGCGCTGTGTATGGCGCTGCTGGTCGAGCCGGAAATCCTGCTGCTGGACGAACCGCTGGGGCCGCTCGACCCGGTATCCGCCGATGAACTGTGGATCGAACTCAACCGCCACCGCAGCGACGGCATGGCGATTCTGTTCAGCAGCCACCAGCTTCCCCAGGAAGCGCAGCCTGACCGTTACCTGATTATGGAACAGGGCGAGATCATCGCCGACGGCACGCCGGAATCCTTGCGGGTGGGTTTTTCCCTGGACGGGAGGCACTCGCTGGACGACCTGCTGCGGTCGGCCATCCAGGCGCGGAAGGCCGAGGCCGGCCATGTTTGATTTTCGTCTGCTGCTGCTGCTGCGCTGGCGGCAGTTCCGGTCGGACGCGCTGTACTGGCTGCGAACGGTCGGTTACGAGCCGGATGAGCGGTCGTTTTCGCAGCGCGTGTACGGGCTGTACCTGGCGCTGATCGGCCTGTTCTGGGCCGGTTCGATGGCTTCCTGGGGGGCGGAGCAGGCCGCGCTGCTGGGCGCTTCGCTGACGCCTGCCGCCCTTGATGACCTGCTGGCGGCGCTGCCCTGGCTGGCGCTGGCGCTCCAGGCGTATGCGCTGGCGTCCGCGTTACGGGTCACGCCGCTCAAGCTGTCTTTTGCCGATATTGCCTACCTGGCCGGGTCGCCGGTAGACCGCGCCGCAGCGGTGATGTTCGCTTACGTGCGGCAGGTGGTGGTGCGGCTCATCCCCTTCGGCGCGTTGGGCGCGCTGGTGGGCATCCTGCTGGTGACACCGGTGGATTCTGGCGCGCGGGCGGCGGCTGCCCTGCGCGGCGCGCTGGCGGCGGAGGCGCTGCTGGTGTTCACCACAACGCTGGCCTGGCTGTTGGGCATTCTGCGGCTGATCTTCCCCCGGCTGCGGCGGCATCCCTGGCTGTGGCTGCTGCCGTTCGGCCTGCTGGCGGCGGCCTATGTGCTGCCGGACGTGTTTTTATGGCCGGGGCGGGCGGCCATCGCCGCCGTTTATGGGCAGGCTTCCGGCGCGGCGCTGGCGCTGCTGGTGATCGCCGCGCTGGGGCTGGCGGCGATGGTTTTCCGGTTGGGCAGCCAGGTGAACATGGCCTATGCCTCCGACGAAAGCATCGTCCACGCGCGCATCAAGGCGCTGGGGCTGATGGCCTGGCGCGACCCCCGCCTGCGCCTGCGGATTTACGGGCAGGCCGCCCGCGCGGGGCGTAAACCCTGGCTGCGGCTGCCGAAGGCTTACGGCCTGTGGGGGCTGACCACCCGCGCCGCGCTGACCTACCTGCGCCACCCGATGATGCTGCTGACCAGCCTGCTGTGGGGCGCGCTGATGACCTACGTGGCAATTTTGCTGGTCGGCGAGCAGCTTCCCGTTCAAATCTGGATCGGCTGGCTGCTGATTGCCGGCTTCGTGCCGCCGGTGGGGCTGCTTTACGTCTTTCGCACCGACCTAGAAGAACGTTTTCTGTACCAGTTTTTGCTGGCCGACCGGCTGCGCCTGCTGGCCGCCGACGCGCTGCTGCCGCTGGCTGCGCTGCTGGCCGGGGCGCTGGCCGTCTGGATAACCCAGGGGTTCGCGCCGCAGGTGGCCGCCGTCGGGGTGGTTTTTATCCTGCTGCTGGGGATGCTGCTGGCGCTGTCCGGCGCGGCGGCCTTTAGCAGCCGCCGGGTGGCGCTGACGCGGTTTTTAATCACTGCTGCCGGTTTTGGCGCGGTCGCGGTGGCGGGGGTTAACCTGGGGCCGCTGGCCGGGCTGGCGGCGGCGGGAACAGCCAATCTCATCCTGTGCGGCCTGCTGATCGAGGGCGGGTAGGCCGGCAGACCGGAAATGATCGGTAATTTGCACAAAGTTTTCACAACTTTAAGTGTACATTTTCACCAATTTCGGCTATAATGAAGGCATAAAGGTGAAGTTTTTCACAGATTGGGAGCCTTCGTCATGGCAACATTTGCAAGGCCGGTCCTCACTGAATATGTCCATATACCGGTTAAGGTGCGCCGCCTGGATGCTAACGATGTCGCTGTACTGCCGCTGGCTATTCAAACGGTGCGCGTGCTTTCCGGCACAGCTTGGATTACGCTGAATCAGGATGACATCATCGTCAAGAGCGGCGAAAAAGTGACCCTCTATCCCGACCGATACCCGCCGGTGATTTCCGCCCTCGATAACCGCCAGCTGGTTTACGAGATCATCACTTAACCTCCCTTTAACCGACGGGGCTGGAGATTGTTCTCCAGCCCTGTTCGATTCCCCGCTTTCCATCGAAAAACGGAATACAGTCCGATTCATCATCAATCTCTCATAGACTCTTAAGCCAGGTGCGGTAGTTTGCACATCGGCGCGCGCCGTTTTGGGCGTACCTGGGTGTGAGTGTTAAGTATTGTTTGGGAGGAGATTCGGATGTTAAAGAAGTGGTTTTTGATTCTGCTGGTTTTGGGAGCGAGCTTTTCGGCGCTGGCGTTGGACGACGAAACGCTGGCGAGCGGTTTGAATAATCCACGCCACATCACCTTCGGGCCGGACGGCGTTTTATATATTGCCGAAGCCGGCAGCGGCGGCGAAACCGATGTGGCCGGGCCGTTTGGGCCGGCCAAAGCCGGGCTGTCAGCACAGGTCAGCGCGATTTTACCGGACGGCACGCCGGCCGTGATCGTGCCGGAACTGGTGAGCATGGATGTCGGTTTTGGGCAGATCGAGGGGCCGATGGCCGTCCTCGTCACCGAGGAAACGTACTGGGTCGTGCTGGGGCAGGGGCCGCGAGACGACTCTTTCGAGGGCGCGGTGGTTGAAGCGGTCGTCGAACTCGACCGCGAAACGCTGGAAACCCGCCGGGTCATAGACCTGCGGGCATTTGAGGAAGAAAACAACCCCGATCAGGCCGACGAAGTGGTCGCCAACCCTGCCGACCTGGCGGCTGCCCCCGACGGCACGCTGTACATCGCCGATGCCAGCGCCAACGCGGTGCTGCGCTGGACGGCGGAAGGCGGCCTGGAACTGTTCGCGGCCTGGCCGGTTTCGGACGACGCGCCGTCGGCAGTTCCAACGTCGGTGGCGGTCGGGCCGGACGGTGATTTATACGTCGGTTTTCTGTCCGGCTTCCCCTTCCCGGCGGGCGGCGCGCGCATCGAACGGTATAACGCCGAAGGCGAGCTTCAGCAGACTTACGGCGGGCTGACGCTGGTTACGGACGTGCTGGTGACGGCGGACGGGGCGCTGTACGCGGTGGAGCTGGCGAGCGGTTTTGGCGACACCGGCTATAATCCCAACTCCGGGCGGGTCGTCCGGGCTGCCGACGGCGGGCTGGAGGTGATCGCCGAAGGGCTGAACTTCCCCTACGGCCTGGCGATGGATACCGAGGGCAGCCTGTACGTGACGGTGGACTCGGCCTTCGCCGCGCCGGACAGCGGGCGCGTGATTCGTCTGGGCGGCAGGTAGGTAAACGCGGTTTGCGGGTTTAACATCGGCTGAGGGCACGGCCTGCGCCCTACCGGTGTCTGTTTTACTGGCTTACGACAAGGAGATCGCATGTCCCAACGTTTGTGGTTGATTCTGGGCGCGCTGGTTCTGATCGGCCTGAGCAGCGGCGTCAGCATCCTGGTTTATACGACCGTCGTCGGCGGCTCCGGCGAGCCGAGCGCGCCCATCAGCGCGCCGACGCTGGATTTAAACACCCCCACGCCGGACCCGCGCGAGGCGGAAATCGCCCGGCTTTCGACCGAAGTAGCGCGTTTGTCGGCGGAAAACGCTGCCCTCAGCACAGCCGCAGCGGTCGAGGCCGCCACTGCCGAACTGGCCGCGACCGAGGAAGCCACCCCCGAAGCGACCGCCACGCCGGAACCGGCGGCGGCAGTTCTTTTCCGCATCGTGCCGGACGAGTCGGAAGTTCGTTTCATCCTGACCGAGGAACTGCGCGGTGTGCCGACTACGGTTATCGGCAGGACGAACCAGGTGGCCGGCGATCTGCTGGTGGATTTTGCCGCGCCGGGCAGTTCTCGCGTTGGCGTCATCCGCATCAACGCCCGCACACTGGCAACGGATAACGAGTTCCGCAACCGCGCCATTCGCGGGGAAATCCTCCAGTCCAGCCGGGCGGAATACGAATTTTCGGAGTTCACGCCGACAGCCCTCACCGGCCTGCCGGCGTCGGTTGAGGCCGGCCAGACGGTGACGTTCCAGATCGCCGGCGAATTAAAAGTGCGGGACATCACGCAGACGGTGACGTTCGAGGCGACCGTGACGGTTGTTTCCGAAGACCGGCTGGAGGGTTCGGCCATCACCACTGTACAGCGGGGCGACTATAATCTGGTGATCCCCAGCGTGCCGGGTGTCGCCAACGTGTCGGAAGCCGTGAGGCTGGAGATAGACTTCGTGGCCGCGCGGGTGGATGAATAGGGCAGCTTTCATCGGGGACGGCCACACAGGGCCGTCCCTACAGCGGTTAAGCTTAGAAGTTACGCAGTTGAGCGAGGATTCTCGCTTAGACAGTGGGCTTAAGCCTATTCCCCGCACGCGCCGGAAACGACCACGCTGGTAGGCCGCGCTTCCAGCGTCAGCGGCAGTTCCAGCGTTTCGCTGCCGCGCACTACCAGCAGGCTGACCGTATCGCCGGGGCGCGTTTTTGTGACCAGATAAGCCAGCAGTTCATCCATGTTGGCGATGTACTGGTCGTTGATCGCCACGATAATGTCCCCGCCGGCGCACACGTCATAGCCGCGTATTGTCTCGATGCGGCTGCCGCCGCGCAGCCCGGCGCTGGCCGCCGGCGAGTTCGGCGTGATGGTTTCGATCATCACCCCTGCCCGCACTGGCAGGTTGAGCGGCTCGGCCAGCGCGGCCACACCCAGGCCGATTTCCGCCGGCTGGCTGGTGATGCCCACCCAGGGATAAATCACCTGTCCGGTTTCGATCAGTTCCGGCACAACGCGCCGGATGGTGCTGGACGGCACAGCGAAGCCCACACCCTCAAAAATGCCGCTTTCGGTGCGGATGGCTGTATTCACGCCGATCACCTCCCCGCGCGAGTTCAGCAGCGGGCCGCCGCTGTTGCCGGGGTTGATGTCGGTATCTACCTGGATGATAGCGGGATTCTGAAAGCCCGGCGTGATGTCGTTGCTCATCAGTTCCGCCGACGGAAGCTGCCGTCCCAGGCCGCTGACGATGCCGACCGTCATCGAAGTTGCCAGACCGAAGGGATTGCCGATGGCGATGGCGCGGTCGCCCACACGCAGGCTTTCCGAGTCGCCAAAAATCACCGGATGCAGATATTCGGCGGACACCTCCACCTTAATCACGGCCACATCGCTGAATAAATCCATGCCGACCAGTCTGGCTTCGGTGATATAACCGCTGCTGAACGTGACGAAAATCTGCCGCGCGCCTTCGACTACGTGCGCGTTGGTGACGATGTGGCCGTTTAAATCATAAACGAAGCCCGACCCGCCGCTGGTGGTGGTTTCGACGACCGGGTGATCGGGGATGTCGGCCACGATCTCGACGTTAACGACCGACGGCGCAACACGGGCGTAGATGTTCGCCAGCAGCCGGTGTTCGGCGTCCGCCGCGTTGATGATGTCCTCCGGCAGGGGTGTGGGGATGTCCGCCTGCTGGAAGGCCGCGCTGACGGGGGCGCGTTCGGCAGGCGCGCTGGTGACGGCGCGGGGCGTCAGCGGCGCTTCGGTGGGCTGTGGACGGCAGGCCGCCGCCAGCAGCAGGAAAGCGATTGCGATCTTTTTTATCATCGTTTTTTCCAGACCTTGCCTTTGTCAGTAGGGGCGACCCTCACAATTTTACCGCCGCACGCCTTCGATGACAGCGGCGAAGTCGCGGTCGTCCAGCCCTTTTTCACGCGCCGCCTGCATCACCGCGATGGCGGCGGCGGCGGTTTGCAGCGGCACGCCCGCCGCCTGCGCCAGTTCGACCGCATAACGCGCGTCCTTCTGCATCCACTTGAGCGCGAATTCGGTGTCGTCGTAGCGGCGCTCGACCATACGCGGCAGTTTGGCCTGCACAATCCGGCTGCCGGTCGCGCCGTTGAGGATGAGCGGGACGACCTGCTCCATATCCAGCCCGGCGGCTTCGGCCAGCGCCAGCCCTTCGGACAATGCCGCGACCTGAACAGCGATCATCATGTTATAGATGAGCTTCCAGGTCGTGCCCGCGCCGGTCGGCCCCAGATGCACCACGCGGCGGCTGATGGCCTCCAGCGCCGGGCGGGCGCGTTCCAGCGCGGCGGCCTCTCCACCGGCGAACAGGGTGATCTGGGCGTTGGCGGCGGCGTCCTTCGAGCCGGCTATCGGCGCGTCCAGGAAGTCGCAGCCGTGTTCGGCGGCCAGTCCCGCCAGTTCCCGCACCCAACCGGGGGAAAGCGTGCTGCATTCGACCAGCACCGCGCCGGGGGATGCCCCGGCCAGCGCACCGTCCGCGCCCAACCAGACCGCGCGGGAAGCCGCATCATCCCCCACGATGGCGATCACCACTTCCGCGCCTGCGGCGGCCTGTCGCGGCGTGTCCGCCAGCTTTGCGCCGCGCGCGGTCAAAACTTCGGCCTTCGCCGCCGTGCGGTTCCAGACCGTCAGTTCAAAACCCTTGCTGAGCAAATTCCCGGCCAAACCCTGTCCCATGATGCCCAGGCCGAGTAAGGCTGCTTTCTGCATTATTGCGTTCTCCTGAGAAAAGTTCCAAGTGCTGAGTTCCAAACATACCACAACAGGTCAAAAGGCCGGCTGTGGGGGTATCCTCGCCGCGATGGCCGGTCAAATTTTTAGCCCGCGCGCCGCTGCCCTACCGCCGCCGGTAAAAGATGCCGGACAGCACCGAGCCGCGCAGCCCACCGCCGGGGCGGCCATACTTCGCCATCAATGAAATCGGCTCGGTGGTCAGCGTGTAGGGGTCTAAAATCAGATAATCCTCACCATTACGCGCCACCACCAGCACCCAATGCTGGTCGTTGTCGCTGTAGGCGGTTTGCGGCGTCAGGTCTACCAGCGCCGTCACCGGGCGTCCGGCTTGCAGCGTGGCATCAATTTTATCCACCAGCGCCGGACTCTGGTCTACTTTCTCCACGAATACCAGATCATCATACACCTGCTGGAGCGCGTCCCAGCGGGTGAAAAAGCCGTTGGTGAAGCCGCCCCGCTGAATCATGGCTTCGTTGAGGCGGGCGGGGTCGGTGTCGTGGCCGAGCGCGTTGGCCGTCATGGCGAAACACGTCATCAGGCAGCCCCAACGCCCGATGGACGGCGCGTGAGGCAGTTTGGCGAGCGGTATACTGCTCCAGCGGGGGTCGCGCTGCGACAGATGTTTGGCAATGTACTGCTGCGCCGCCGGCGTGCCGACCGGGCCGGGTACGGTGGGGACGCCGGCAGCCGCGCCGGGGCTGACGCCGGGCGTGCTAATGGCGGCAGGCTGTCCCGGCACGACGATCCGCAGCCACAGGGTCGCCCCGAATGGACTGCCCTGGGCGTCATACATGCGCCAGTCGCCGAAGTATGTGCCGGGCGTCTGCGGCGCATTCAGCGCCAGCGAAATCTGCGCGTCGCTGCCGGGCTGTGCCGGCGGCAGCGGCAGGGTGGTGGTGGCGGTCATCGGCGCGCCGTTGACGAATCGCAGCGTATAACCCGACCCCCAGGCCAGTGTGCCGCTGTTCCGCACCTGCCAGGTTTTTACGAACGGCGCGCCCGGCTGTATCGGCGTGTCGTCGGGGATGCTCACATCCGCCAGGAAGTAGCTGTCGTTTTTGCCGACCGGCGTGGGCGGCATCCGGTTTTGAACCCGCGCGTAGAGGATGTCCCCGAAAAAGCGCCCCTGCTCGTCCACGAAGCGCCAGTCGGTATAGCGCGTGCCGGGCATCTGCGGCGCGGTCAGCACCAGCGAAATCTGCCCCTGCTGCCCTGGGGCCAGCGGCGGCAGCGCGACGCTGGTGGCCGCCGTCATCGGGTCGCCGGCGGTATGCACCAGCCGGCAGCCGGGCGTCCAGGTTATGCTGCCGTTATTTTCCACCAGCCAGGTTTTGGTGAAAGCCGTTCCGGCCACGACCGGCGTATCGTCCGGGATGGTCACGTCTGACACAAAACGCGCGTTGAGTCCTGCTGACATGCCGTTTTCGCTCCTTCGCCTTGTTTTAAGCCTCGCCTCACCCTTCTACTGTACCACAGGCCGGGAACTGCTGCGTCTGCATATAGAATCAAAAGGGGGCGCGAAGGCCCCCTGTATTTTAACGCCGCAGGCTGTTTTAGCGGGCAGCCTCGATGAGCCTGAAAAGTTCCTGGCTTTCCCGCGAGGGGTTGATGCCCAGGCGCGCGCGCAGCGTCTCGACCAGCAGCCGGTATTGATTGCGCGCGTCCTCGACGCGCCCCAGCGTCAGATAGATATTCATGATCTCGCGGTGAATATCCTCGCGCTCCGGGGTTTCTTTCAACGAGCGGACGAAACAGCCGATGGCCTCCAGATGTTCGCCGCGCCGTTTGTGCAGCCGCCCCATGCTGATGAGCGCCTGCGCGAAAAGCTGCTTCAACTGCTCGCGCCGGTTAACGACCCATTCCATATCCACCGTCTGAAGATACGAGGCTTTGTAAAACTCAATAGCCTGTCTTAAAAGCTGTTCTTCCTCACGTTCGTCAGATGTAATCATGGCGCGTTCGATGGCGGCCTGGAAGTCCATCACGTCGTAGTGGCGGATGACTTTTTCGCTGGGGATATAAAAACCGCCGCTGTACTGCGTCAGTTCGTAATTGCCGCCCTCAAAAACCTTCATGCTGATGCGTTCGCTGATTTTCCGCTTGGTGACATGAAAGACGTTAGTAGCCTCTTTGACGGACAGATCGGGCCAGAAGGTGGCGAAAATCTCGTCGCGCGTCACCAGCGGGTGATCCATGAAGAAGAAAAAGAGATTGCGCGGGAGCGCACCATCCCAGTTAGTGATCGGCAGGCCGTTCACCAGCGCATGGCCGCGTCCCAGGGCGTAAACTTCCAGGCGCGGGCGGGGGTTTTCTTCCACCGTGAACATACCCTGGTCGCGCCGATATTCTGTTCCCAGCACGATGGCCTCGCCGCGCGCGATCATATCGTACCAGGGCTGGTAGGTCAGCAGGCGGGAACTGATGGCAATTTGCGTCCGGGGCGGCAGCGCGCCCACCAGCGCCGGCGCGAATTTACGCAGGTCGCCGTCGAAGGGCAGGCGGTCGAACTCGTCAACGAACAGCACCATATCGCCGGCTGTCTGGACAGCGGCCAGGTCGGCGGCCAGCGCCTCGCCCAGCGCCGCCGGACTGCCGGAAGCCAGCGCCGCGCGGAGGTTCGTGCCAAAGCCGTTGAGAACCTGATCGAATTCTTCGACCATTCCTGAAAGCCAGTCAGAAAGAGTCTCCTGGCCGTCGGAAATACGGTAATATAAAAGGCCGGTATCGTGAGCGGAAAGAAAATGGGTTAAAAACAATGTCCTGTAAGTAGTCCAGGGATACAACAAAACCAGCTTTTTGCCTTCGGATCGCTCCCGAAAAGTATCCAGTGATACTTTCGTAATGGTGTGGGGAAACATAGTTATCGCCTTTGGCGCCAGAAGCCAATATCAGATTCTAAAAACACACAGCAAAACATGAATGACAGTAATTCACAGGAATATTAGCACATTTCGCCTTGCTCTGTCAAATACTCGGTGATAGGTTCGTAGGATATAATGCCAAACGCTCAACTGCTGATTAAGAGTGCCGCCCGGCAGGTCTGGCGGCTCGAACCACTGCTGCTTGGCCTGCTGCTGATCGCTTTCTGGATTCCCAGCCCGGCCCGCGACCGCTGGCTGTGGCTGGTGTTTTTGCTGCCGCCGGTATGGGCGGCGCGCTGGCTTGACCGGCGGCGGCTGTGGCCGGATACGCCGCTGCAATGGGCGCTGGCGGTTTTTCTGGCGCTGGGCGTGGCGAACGTCTGGCTGGCCCCCTACACGCGCGGCCTGATGATGTTGGGCCGTCCGCTGCTGGGTTTCGCGCTCTATTTTTATATGGTGGAGCGGGTGGAGCGAAGCCGCCGCCTGGACGGCGTGCTGCTGGCGACCGCCGCCCTGGCGCTGCTGCTGGGCGCGGCGGCGCTGCTGACGACGCAGTGGAACGAAAAATCCTCGCAGTTAGCGGTGATTGTGGATGCCCTGCCGAACTTCACCGGCCTGCCGCTGCTGGAAGGCGGTTTTAACGCCAACGAGATCGCCGGGGCGGTCAGCTATCTGCTGCCGGTGATGGCGGCGCTGGTGGCTTACCGCTGGACGGCCGGGCGGGCGCGCGCCGGGGTGACGCTGGCGTTTGTTCTGCTGTTCGCTGCCCTGGCGCTCGGCCAGAGCCGGCTGGCGATTCTGGGCGTGATCGTTGGGCTGGCGTTCGTCGCTCGGCTGGTGGTGGCGCGCGGGCGCTGGCGTCATCTGGCGCTGGCCGGTTTGATCGTTTTCGGCCTGTTCGAGGCGCTGCTCATCCTGAACGCCTTCGATACCGGCCAGCAGCCGAAAATGCGGGCGCGCGACGAGGCCAGCTTCAGCGACCGGGTGAACATCTGGCGCAGCGGGCTGGACATGCTGCGCGATTACCCGCTGACCGGTGTGGGCATGTCGTTTTTCCGTTATAACCCGGTGCGGCAGCGGTATCCTGTTCCCAAGTACGAAAATCGCGTTTTGCCACATGCACATAATGAACTGATTCAAATCGGCGCCGACCTGGGGCTGCCGGGGATGGCGGTTTTTGCGGCCTGTTACAGCCTGGCCGGTTTTATGCTGCTGGCCGCCTACCGCCGGGGGCAGCCGGAGACGAAGGCGCTGGCGGTGGGCGTGGCGGCGGGGCTGCTGGCGCACGGCGTTTACGGCCTGGGTGATGCTGTGCCGCTGTGGGACCGGCTGGCCTTCAGCTTCTGGTGGACGCTGGCGCTGGCGGGCGCGGCCTGGGTGAAATCTCAGGGTTGACGCATGAAAACAATGATCTCGCAGCCTGTTAACCCCTATCCTCCCACCCCCTTTCCTCCCTGAAGGGACTTCCTCCGCGCTCCGTGTACGGAGAAAAGGGGAGTAAACGGTGCATTACCCCTCTCCGAATTCGGTGGCCCGAAGGGGGATGTATGTCCCCTGAGGGGAGGGCCAAAAGGCGAAAGCACGTTTATTCAGATCAAGCAGCTTCATGCGTTTGCCCTGAGTTCAGAACTTTGCGCGGCGGTAGCCTCAGCGTACAATTAACACAGATGGAGGGACTTGCATGGCTGAAGGGCTGTTCGACAACCGCTACCGTTACGACTTCATTTATCCGCGCGGGCGCTCCGGCGAGACGCTGCGCGCGGTGGATACGCTGGATAACGACCGTCCGGTGGTCATCAAACGCCCCGCGCCCAACGACGCGCCGCCGATTCGCGCCGGGCAGGAAGTGAGCATCCTCAACGAACGGAAGGCGCTGATGCGGCTGACCGGGCATCCGGCGGCGACGGCGCTGCTGGGGGGCGGCACGTTCGTGGTCGGCGGTACGGCGCACCAGTACATCGTCATGGAGCGCGGGCAGGGCATGGTGGTGGCCGATCTGGTGCGGGAGCTGGCGCAGCGCGGCGAACGGCTGCCGGAACTGGAACTGCTGGGCATCGTGGACGGCCTGCTCGACCTGCTGCAAGCCGCCCACAGCCGCGATATCGTATACAATGATGTGGATGCCAAACACCTGTTCTGGGACCGGGACAACTACCGGCTGAAGGTGATTGACTGGGGCAACGCCGTTTTTCTGGAAGGCGACGAAATCACGCCGCAGGGCATCAGCCGCCAGAGCGATATATTCCAGGTGGGGGAACTGCTGTATTTCGCGCTCACCGGCGGCAGCCGCGCCGACATCCCGCGCGACGCCGGCGACGATTTTCTGCTCAACTTCGGCGCGGACGCGGAACGCATCAGCCCGCGTTTGCAGGCGGTCGTCAGCCGGGCGGCCCATCCCAACAGCCGTTTTCGGTATAAAACGATCATTGATCTGCGTCGGGCGCTGGCCGAATGCCGCGAGCCGCTGGAGCGCGAGCGCAATGCCGCCCTGGGGCGCGTGGTGGAACGGCTGCGCCACAACCGCAGCAAGGACGAACTTAACGGCCTGCTGGAAACGCTGACGCCCGCCCTGGCGATGGACCCCGGCCACCCGCCAACCCGCGAAGCCTACCGCGAAATCCTGGCGCGGCTGCACGACCTGGAAGTGGCCGCCGACCTGGACGCCGCCCGCATTTATATGGACAGCGCCAACTGGGGGCGGGCGGTTGATCTGCTGTCGGAACTGCGCGGCAGGGCGCGCGGCCCGATGCGCGCGATGGTTGACCTGCTGCTGGACTTCGCCCACCTGCTGCGCGCCGATACCGGCTTTAAACCCTCCTCTACGCCGTCAGCCATCCTGGATGCGATCGCGCTGGTGTTCGAGCGGCAGAACGCCCGCGCCGCCCACCTGCTGCTGACGGCGGGGGACCAGCGGTCGCGCCCCCTGCAATGGCTTCTGGCGGAGCGAATTGCCGCCCATACGCCCGATCTGCTGCTTTTAAGGCCCAACCTGTACCGCCTGCAAACCGCACTGGCGGCGCTGGCGGCGGAGGGCCTGCCGGTGGCCGAACCGCGTGCCGTGCTGGCCGAAGTGGATACGCTGCTGGATCGTCTGGCCGCTTCATCGTCGGCCAGCCTGATCGAACAGCGCGACGGCTACCGCGCCGTTGTGGATATGCTGGTGGCGCTGGGCAGCCTGCTGGAGACGGTCGGCGGTGGATTTAGCCTGCCGGAAGCGCGCCTGCCGGTGTCCGCGCTTGACCGCGCCTCCAACGCGGCGATGGCGCTGGCCGACAATATGCACGTCATCGGACGGCAGGCCACCGCCAGCCCCCGCGATGCTCTGCAAGCCCTGGACGCCAGCCGCGCCATTGACCCTGCCAACCCCGCCTGGGACATCATCGCCCGGATGCTGGACGGGCTTTATGAACTGCTCGGCTCGTACCAGACTTACGTGCCGGCTGCCGACGGCTCTGACCTGGAAGTGTGGCTGGTCGAGTCCCGCCGGGATTTGCTGCCGTTCATCGAGCGCCTGTTTGACGATATGCTGGCCGGTATGGTCAGCGGGCTGGAAGTGGCGCTTAAAGCCTGGCGGCGCTACGACGACGACGCCATTCGCGGCGACCGCATCGGCGCGATCACCACGCTGGCCGAAGCTATTGACGCGGTTGCCACTATCAGCCCGACTCTGGCCGGCTGGTTAAACCAGCTTCGCACGGTCATTACCAACGCGCAGTATATCGAACGCCATGCTTTATACGGCGGCCTGGGGCGCGCCCTGGCCGATGGTTGGGAAGCCTTCGACCGGGGACGCCTGGCGGACGCTGAACGCCTGGGCCAGCAGGCCGTCGAAATCGCCCGTTCGGACGGCCACCGGCTGGCGGCGGAACGCCTGCGGGCGCTGGCGGAAATCGCGCGCGGCTGGATGGAACGCAGCGGCGTGATGAACCAGAAAGGCACGCAGTCCGCGCTGGCGGCGGTCGAAAACCTGTTTACGGCGGACGAAAAAACCATCCGCCAGAACTTTGCCGCGCAGATGCCGAGCAAGGAAACCTACCTGCGGGCGATGGGTAAGGGGCTGGTAGACCTGTACGGGCGCGGCAGCACCGCCGCCCTGCGGATTCTGTTCGTGAATTATATCCTGCTCGGCACGCTGGACGCCCACGAGGGCAGCCTGGAGGATGCCGACTTCTGGCTGCAAGCCGCCGGCAAAACCCTGGGCGACCTGAGCGCCCGCCATGTGCTGACGCGGGCGCTGGCCGAGTTCATCGAACGGCGGCGTGACCTACAAGCGGCGGCAGCCATCCTCAACCGCGTCAACGGCCAGCACGCCCTGCCGGTGCTGGACGGCACGCGAAAATCGCTGGAGGATAACCCGCAGGCCAGAGTCCTGGCGGCCGGCGTTTACAGCCTGCGGGAGTTAGAAGCCGCCCTGCGCGACTGGTCGGACGGCGAATTTCGCCCCGCCGGCATCAAGCTGGAAAACGCGCTCAACGCCGTTAACGAAGTCGAGCAGACCGCCGCCATCACGCTGACCGAATACCGCGCCTGGCTGATGGAATTGCAGGCCGCCGCCGCCGACCTGCACGTTCACACCCGGCAGATGCAGCAGGCGATTGACGCGCGGCCAGAACGCCCGGTCGAGGCCGTCCGCGCGGCTTTGCGGCGCATGGTGGACGTGACGACCGCGCTGCTGGGGGAAGCTTACGCCGCCACCCACCGGAGCTGGCGCGACACTTACGAATCCTTCCTGGCGGTGTATGCCGATACGAGCATCCGGCGCAGCGAAAAACTCAACCGTTTTAACCAGCTTTTCCGCGCCATGTTCATTGACCGCCACCCGCCTTACCCGCTTTACCGCCACTGGTACGACCTGACCGAAAACGCGCCGGAGTTCCCCGCGCCGCCCACCGACGAACCGACGCCGCGCCTGGCCGAGGACGCCGAAGTGCCGGAAAGCGAATACCGGGGTTCGCGCTATGTCGACGAATACGGCGGGCGGGCGCGTTTGCGGCTGCCGCTGTGGGCCGTGCTGGCCGCCGCTGCGATTCTGCTGGTGGTGGGGCTGGCGCTGGCGGGCGTTTTTAGCGGCGGCGGCGGGCCGTCCATCCCGCTGACGCTGACCGACGCGCCCGCCGATGTCGTCAGCCTGGCCGAGACGGGCGGCCCGGCGCTTGCCACCGAAACCTTCACGCCCGCGCCGACCGATACGCTTGACCCGGCGCTGGTGACACCCACGCGCCCGCCGCTGGCGACCGACTTCATCACGCCCACGCTGCTGCCCACGCCGGTTGTGCCGCAGATATTGGCGACCCTGCCCGCGCCGACGGCTACGCCGACGCTCACCCCCACGCCCACGCTCACCCTGACCTTCACCCCGTCGGCGACTTTTACGCCCACCGACACGCCCACGCCGACCGATACCCCCACACCCACGCTGCCGCCCCAAGGCTTGCAGGGCGCGCAGAATTTGCTGGCGCTGTTCGACCGCCTGGAAGCCTTGCCCTGGGATTCGGAATCGTTTTCGCTGGTCAGGACGATAGATGGCGCTTACTGGCGGCTCGGTTCTGGCAGCGCGGCGGCAGGCGGCAGTCCCGATCTGGTGGTGGCGCTGCCCGCCGACCTGCTGGAAAGGTTCTACGGCAACAACGCCGCCTCGCGCATCCAACGCCTGGAAGCGGAACTGACGCTGCTGTCGTTTAATCCGCAGCTTTTAACGACCGAGCCGATTTATTTCGGCGTGGCGCTCCAGAACGCCGGCGACCCGGCACAGTCGGCGGGGCTGCACGTCCAGATATTGCAGCCGGGGGTCATCAACCTGGGGCAGCGCAGCGGCGCTGAGGCGCAGATGCTCAGCCAGCGTTCGGTTAACGCTGTTGTCGTCCGGGTGCGCCTGGAGCGAAACCCGGAAACCGGGGCGATCACAACCTTTTTTGACGGCGACCAGATCGGCCAGCCGCTGCCGCTGACCAGGCCGGACGCACCCCTGCTGCCGGCGCTGTACGTCCGCAGCGGCGGCGCGGTTATCAGCGTCACGCGCTGGACGATTTTCCTGCGTTAATGCCGCGCCGAGGGGATTCTCAACTTTTTCACAGCCGGCATTAATTGACTTTACATTAAAACAGGCGGTATAATCAATCTTAGCTAAATGAAACTCGCTCGTTTGAGGCCAGGGAGGAACAGGCTTATCCCTGTTTGTGCCGCTGCGATGTATATCCATGCGATAAATACGATGACCCCATCATATGTAACAACCCATGAATCGGAAGCTGGGACCCCGGCTGTGCCGCATATTTTGCTGGCCGACGACGACTCCAGCAACCTGGTGCTGCTGCGGCGCGTGCTGGAACGCGACTATAAAGTGACGGCGGTTCGCAGTGGAGACGAGGCGCTTGCCGCGCTCTCGCGCGAAAAATTCCATCTGGCGATTCTGGATGTGGTGATGGGACACACGGACGGCTTGCAGGTGTTAAACTTCGTCCGGCAGATGCCGGAGGGCGCAGACCTGCCGATCATCCTGATTTCGGCGATGGCCCGGTCGGAGGACATTGTGCGCGGCCTGGAAATGGGGGCCAACGACTACATCACCAAACCTTTTGACGTATCGGTCGTGCGGGCGCGCGTGGAACGCCAGATTTTGATTAAACAGGCGCTCGACCAGCGCCAGGCGATCATCAGCTCTCTGCAAGACGCGCAGGAGATGAAGGATAACTTCCTGCGTATCGCCACCCACGACCTCAAAAGCCCGCTGAATAACATCCGGCTGGCACAGTATTACCTGCGGGACATCGTAGGCCAGGACCCGACCGCCGCCACCGCGCTGGACGCGATTGAGGAAACGGTGGACTGGATGAACGCGCTGGTTCAGGATTTTCTGGATACGTCCATGCTCAAAAACGGCAAGGCGGAACTTCAGCTTCAGCCGACCAGCGTGGCCGACGTAACCTGGCAGGTAATTGACCGCTACAGCCCCGCCGCCAACCGCAAGGACATCATGGTACTGATGGGCGAGATGGAAGGGCTGGCGCTGGCCGACCCGGCCCGGCTGGCGCAGATCATCGGCAACCTGTTGGGCAACGCGCTTAAATACAGCCCGCACGGCGCGTGCGTGGCGCTTTCTGCCGAAACACGCGGCAGCCGGATACGCATCAGCGTATCCGACGAAGGGCCGGGCATCCCGCCCGCCGAACGCGAAAAACTGTTTACGGCCTTTGGCCGGGTGGGAGCGGAGGCCTCCGACGGCGAAAGCAGCACCGGCCTGGGGCTGTGGATCGTCAAGGAACTGGCCGAACTGCACGGCGGCGAAGTCGGCGTGGTTTGCCCGCCGGACGGCGGCGCGATCTTCTGGGTGGAAATCCCCCGCTGGATGACGCCGGACGACGATCAGCCGGTGATGTAAATCCGAATACTGTCCGCCTCGTCGCGCACCAGCGCACCCGGCGGGTAGCGGCACGCGGCGGCGGCCATCCACAGGTCGCCGATGGCGCTGCCGGCATTGAGGGCGACGGCCAGCGCGACATAATAGGCCGTGCCGTCTGGCAGTACCCACATCAGCCCCATCCCCAACAGTGTTATGCCAACCAGCGGCGCCAGCGCGATGGCGATAAATACATCACGCGGGAACAACGCGCCGTCGGCGGTGGCGTACAGCGCGCCTTTGTGGAGCATCAGGCCGTAGCGCGGTTTGTGGCCGGCCCAGCGAATCGCCAGCCCATGCAGCCACTCGTGCAGCGGCAGGATGACGGCCAGGATCAAAACCAGCCACAGCCACCAGGGCCAGGACGGCCCGCCCGGAAACGGCCCACGCGCCGCCAGCACCAGCCCCCGCCAGCCGGCCATCACCGCCAGCATAATCGCCAGCGGAACCAGCGCCAGCAGGTTCAGCCGCAGGGCGCGGCCCGGCTCCAGCAGGGCCAGGTGTTCAACCTGACGGCAGCCGTCAGGAAGTTCGTAGATGGGCGAGGGGCGGCGCAGCATGAATCAAAAACGCCCGCCGGAGGGCGGACGCTGGCGGCTCACATCTGAAACCCGCCCGATACGCGGACGATTTTTTGCTCGTAGTTGTTGACGTATTCCAGCAGCCGCCGGTGCAGTTTTTGCCATTCCGCGCTGCCCAGGATTTTTCGCATGGTATCCAGGTCTTCGGCGATGCCTTCGGTCATGATCTGCGCCTGTTTGGTGCGGCTGTAGGCCGTGTACCATGCCCCGGTCGGCTCCAGACCCAGCCGGGTGAGGCCGGGCATCCATTCCCGGACGACAAACTCGAAATAATCCTGCTCGCGCTCCTGCTTGATGTCCCAGTGCATCAACAGCTTGACGTTTTCTTTGCCCAATCCAGACATTGCACGGCTCCGCTTTTCATTTCGTTTGAGGCAAAAGGACGACGACCTGGGACTGTTCCGGCAGCTCGCCTGCGGTGACTTTCAGCGCCTCGCTCTCCTGAACTTTACCGATTCCCATCGCTTTAAGGAACTTGTCCACCGGGTCGAGTTGAAATTTCAGCCCCGGCAGAGCATAGTGCATGGGTACGATGAAGTTCGGCTCGATCAGGGCCACCACCTCGGCGGCCTGGGCAGCCCGCAGGCCGTTGCCGCCGCCCACCGGCAGCAGCAGGACGTTCACTTCGCCCAGCGCCTCGATGGTAGACTGGTCGGGGATGTGCGCCAGGTCGCCCAGGTGCAGCACCGTCAGGTTGTCGTAATCGAATAAATAGGCGATATTCGAGCGGGCGGTATCCTGTTCGATGAAGTGCATCGCCAGGGCGGTGATAAACACCCCGCCAATTTCGTACTCGCCCGGCCCGGCGATGAGACGCGCATCGCCCTTAACGGCGCTGACATTATTGTGGCCGGCTTCCTGGTGGCTGACCGTTACCACATCGGCCTTAAGTTTGAGGGGCGGCAAACCGATTGAGTCGCCATACGGGTCGGTGACGACCGAGATTTTGTTGCGTTCGGTGATGCGAAAACAACTATGTCCGTGCCAGATGATTTCCAAAACAACCTCGCTGACTGACCGCGTAAAATGGTCATAACCTGATGATAACCAATCCGGTGTGTTTTCTCAAGGCAGGCTGATGAATCCGAACTGGTGTATTACTGAAATCGGGGGTGGGCGGGTTTTGCAAACGTCCGGCCATTTGCGGCTGGTCGTGCCGCCCACGCCTTCAGACGTTTACAGCGACGCGCAGATCAGCGATTACAACACCCGCCGCGATTTCCGCCGGCTGCCCCCGGCGCGTTTGACGGTGAAGGCGCGGGGCGAAGGCGGGCCAATCCGGGGTACGGCGGGCTTCGGTTTCTGGAATCACCCGTTCGCGCCGGGCGAACGCGGCTTCCGGCTGCCGCGCGCGGCCTGGTTCTTTTTCGCATCCCCGCCCAACAACATGCGCCTGGCGCTGGACGTGCCGGGTTCTGGCTGGAAGTGCGCCACCATCCACGCCGGGCGGGCAGCCTTCTGGGCGCTGCTGCCGGCTGCGCCGCTCGGTTTTTTGCTGATGCGCGTCCCGGCGCTGTACCGGCGGCTGTGGCCGGTCGGCCAGCGCGCGCTGGCCGTCAGCGAGTATACGCTCGACCCCGGCCTGCTGGCCGAAAACCACACCTATGCCCTGGACTGGCACGCCGACGGGCTGGCCTTCCGCGTGGACGGCGTGACCGTCCACCAGACGCGGCACGCGCCCGCCGGGCCGCTGGGTTTCATCGCCTGGATAGATAACCAGTACGCCGTCGTCACGCCGCAGGGGCGCTTCGGCTGGGGAATCGTGCCGGTGGAGCGCGAGCAGGCGCTTATCCTGGAAACGATTCGGTTGGAAACCCTGTAACGCCGCTTGCCAATATAATAGCAACAAAAATTCTATTTTAACCAGGGCAGGGGATGGAAATCTGTGGTTGCATGATTCGCACAAATATTCTACACTTGGCCGCAAACGAACGAGGAGAAACTCATGTCACCCGCTCAACCCGATGGTTATCTGGCAATGCCCGCCGCCGGTGAAGGCAGCCCGGTGCTGGTTCTGCACGCCTGGTGGGGGCTGAACGACACCATCAAGGCTTTCTGCACGCAGTTGGCCGAAGCCGGTTTTACCGCCTTCGCGCCCGACCTGTATCATGGCAGAGTTACCGACCAGATTGCCGAAGCCGAAACCCTGGGCGCGGCGCTGGATGGAAACGTTAACCAGGCACGCGCCGAACTTGCCGACGCTGTAACATTTCTCAGGCAGCGCGCCGGGGCGGGCGCTTCCGGCATGGCGGTGATCGGCTTCTCGCTGGGGGCGTTTTACGCGCTCGATCTGTCGGTTGCTGCCCCTGATACCATCCAATCGGTCGTCCTCTTTTACGGAACCGGCCCCGGCGACTTCAGCCGCGCGAAAGCCGCCTACCTCGGCCACTTCGCCGAGCAGGATGAATTTGAGCCGCCGTCCAGCGTAACCGGCCTGGAGGAAGAACTGAAACGCGCCGGACGCCCGGTCACGTTCTACCGTTACCCGGACACCGGACACTGGTTCTGCGAGCCTGACCGCGTTCAGGCCTACAACGCGGCGGCGGCCAGCCTGGCCTGGGGGCGCACGTTGGCTTTTCTGCGGCGTTCCCCTCTATCTTTTGATTTGTGACTGATGCAGAGTGAACGCATGAAACAGCGAGCCTGCGTCCTGTTAACCCCTATCCCCCCGTCCCCCTTTCCCAATTGTATGGAGAAAGGGAGAATAAGAGGCCAGGTATCTTCATGCGTAAGCCCCGGTTGCTGATGCAATAAGAGTGAGCGAAACGCCCGGATTATGTTATAAAAGGGAACTCTAATGAAGCGGTTTGTTGTTTTCCCGATTCTGCTCCTGCTCATCGTTTCCGTCTCATTTTCAGCAAACGGCAGGTTCCAACTTGCCGGAACGATTTATTACGTGCGCCCGGACGGCGGCAGCGCCGAACAATGCACCGGCCTGGCCGACACGCCGTATCCCGGCAGCGGCTTTCAGCAGCCCTGCGCCTGGAATCACCCGTTTCGGGCGCTGCCCCCCGGCGGCGCGCCGCGCATCAACAGCGGCGATACGCTCATCATCGCTGCCGGCGAGTATCCGATGGGCTATGGCGCGCCGGGAGCCGATACCTGCGACGCCGAAAGCGCGTTTGACTGTCTGATGCCGCCGATCCCCGGCGGGCCGTCGCCGGAACAACCGACGCGCATCCTGGGCGCAGGATGGGATACAGGCTGTGCCGCACCGCCGGAACTATGGGGAACAGGCCGCCCCTGGTTTATCGTCAATCTGACCGATTCCAGCAATATCGAGCTGAACTGCCTGGAGATTACCGATCATTCCGGCTGCGTCGAAGATCATACCGGGGAACTGGCCTGCGAACGGGATACCCCGCCGTATGGCGATTGGGCGTCTTATGGCCTGTACGCGGAAGACTCGGCCAATGTGCATCTGGCGAACCTCAATATTCACGGGCTGGCCGCCGGAGGCATTCACGCCGGGCGCCTGCGCGACTGGACTGTAGAAAATGTTCGCATCGCCGGGAATGGCATTGTCGGCTGGGATGGCGACCTGTGGGATGATAACGGCGACGCCAACAGCGGGACGCTCCTGTTCCGGCGCTGGCTGGTGGAATGGAACGGCTGCGGCGAAACTTACCCGGAAGGCGATCCGGTCGGCTGCTGGGGGCAGGAGGCCGGTGGTTATGGCGATGGCGTTGGCACCGGCGAAACCGGCGGCGATTGGATTATCGAAGACTCGGCCTTTCTCCACAATACATCGGACGGCCTTGATCTGCTGTATCACACCCTGGGCGGAAGCGTCACGCTCAACCGGGTGCGCGCCGAGGGCAACGCGGGCAACCAGATCAAAATCGCCGGGCAGGCTGCCATCACCAACAGCGTCCTGGTGGGCAACTGCGCCTTTTTTGAAGATCAGCCGTTCACCTATTGGGTAGATCACTGCCGGGCATTGGGCAGCGCGCTGATTTTCGCCTATACCGGCGGCGAACAGATTTCGGTGGTCAATTCCACCATCTACGGTCAGGGAGACGGACTGGTCGGCGCCGGCCCACGCGAGGGATTCTCGTGCGATGGCTCGGAAACGCTGATCGCCCGGAACAGCATCTTTGTGGGTGATGCCGACTATTTCGACCCATCCGACATCACGTTCATGTTCTACCAGGAGGAATGCGGCAGCCTCAAACTCAACTCGGACTACAACATCGCCTACAACGTCAAGAATGTGGTGTGTGGGGTAGATGGAGACTACACCACCTCCGGCAGCCATGACATTTGCCAGAACCCGCAGCTTGCCGGGCCGCTGGCCGGGGTGGAGTACGGTATGATGCCCCTGCCCGTCAGTCCGGCCATTGACAGCGGGGATAACAGCGTATGCCCGCCTGACGATTATCCGGGCAGCCCGCGCCCGGCAGGGGGCATCTGCAATCGGGGCGCGTATGAATAAAAATGCGGCGCTTTTTAGATGGCTTCCGAGTCGTACCTTTGCGCGGCGTTTTTCCGTGACGTTATAATCACCCGCGTCAGATCAACAGCGTTGAGGCGAACGCATGGATAAACCGCTCATTGTGATAACCGGCGCGCCCGCCTGGGCAGACGCCGTTCGTGCGCGGCTGGCGGGCGACTACCGCGTGGCGCTGTACGCGGCGCGCGACAATTACATCACGCGGCTGGCGGATGACCGGGCCGTCCTGCTGCTGGTGGACGGCGACGCGGACGATTGGCGCTTCTGGACGACCACGCCGAAAGCCAGCCCGGCCACCCGGCGCATCCCGGTGCTGCTGATTGCCGCCGACGCAGATGTTCGCGCCGAGGCGCTGCAAGCCGGGGCCGACCTGGCACTGCCGCCGGATGGCCTGCCGGAGCAGATCGCGGCGCTGGCGCGGGATTACGCCCGCGTGCCGGACGCGGCGCTGCTGGCCGAACTGGAGTGCCAGTGCCGGGAGGCACTGCCGCCGCTGGCGGTCGAAGGGGTGGCGAAGTTCAACGCCGGGCAATATTACCCCCAGCACGATTTATTCGAGGAACAGTGGGTGAACACCCCCGGCCCGGTGCGCGACCTGTATCGGGCGATTTTGCAGGTCGGCGTGGCCTATTACCAGATCGAACGCGGCAGCCACCGGGGTGCGCTGAAGATGCTGTTACGCAGCGTGCAGTGGCTGGCGCTGCTGCCGGATGTCTGCCAGGGCGTGGACGTAAAACAGCTCCGTGAGGATTCGTACCGGGTGCGGGCGGAACTGGAACGCATGAACCCGGCGGACATCGGCCAGTTTGACCGCCGCCTGCTCAAGCCGGTGAAGCTCGTCCCGGCGTGACAAATATTTCGATGCTGGCGCTTCAGGCTGTCTTCAGCAGCGGCTCGGCCAGCAGCAGCGCCAGCGCGCTCACCGCGTCGCTGACTTCCCCGGCGCGCGCCATCGCCAGCACCCGGCTGGCCGGCAGGGTGTGGACGGTCAAGACCTCGGCGGGTTCGTGATGGGTCGCGCCCAGGCAGACGCCGGTTGCCAGATACAAATGCGCGTGTTCGTCGCCGATGCCTTTCATGGTCGGCACGCGCATCAAAAACTGCCAGTCCGCCGCCGCGCCGCCGGCTTCTTCCTCCAGTTCGCGGCGGGCGGCTTCCAGCGGCGTCTGGCTGTCCTCAACCCGGCCAGAGGGCAGTTCCCATCCCCAGGCTTTGAGCGGGTAGCGGTAGTGGTACAGCAGCACGATTTCCCCGGCAGTCGTGACCGGCACGATCCACACGGCATCATGCATTTCGACCACGTTATAAACACCTTCAATGCCGCCGGGCAGCAGAATACGATCCTGCCGGACGCCGTACCAGGGGCATTCCCAGGCGCGGCGCGACGAAAGTGTGGTGATGGGATGCGAGTCGGTTGTCATCAACATTCCTTGTATGCAGGTTGCCGTCACTCCGCCATTATAGCGCAATGAAAAACGCAGGACGCGGCTAACGCCATCATGGGCAGGGTTTACGCATGAAGATACTTCGTCTCGATAAGCGCGCTGTTCATCCTTTACCCCACCCCCAAACCCCCTCCCCATTGCATGGAGATGGGGCTTAAAAAGAC
>QUBZ01000066.1 GCA_014338005.1 Chloroflexota bacterium
GTATATTTCAAGGCCTTGAATTTGGTAGAGTCGGAGATTGAAAGGAGCGAAGGCGCATTCCTCCACCCGCTGAAGCAGGTGGTTTCCTGCGCTAAATCTGATGAACGTTTACGAAGCTATCCGCGCCAAACGCGCGATACGCAGGTTCGAGCCGCAGCCGCTGCCGGAGGATGTCGTGCGGCAAATCCTTAATGCCGGGCGGCTGTCGCAGTCCTCGAAAAATACGCAGCCCTGGCAGTTCATCGCCATCCGCGACCGGGACACGTTGAAGGCGCTTGCCACCACCGGCGAGTGGGCCGGCCACCTGGCCGGGGCGGCGCTGGGCATCGCCATCCTCACGCCGAACCCAGACGAAAAATTTCAGATTATGTTCGACGCCGGGCAGACCGCCGCTTACATGCAGCTTGCCGCCTGGGAACTGGGCGTGGGGTCGTGCCTGGCTTCGATTTACGAGCCGGAGCGGGCGCGGGACATCCTGGGTTTTCCGCCGGAATGGCAGCTGCGGATCGCTATTTCATTCGGCTATCCGGCGGCGGAGGCAGCCGCGCCTCGTCCACCGCGCCCCGGCGGGCGCAGGCCGCTGGACGAAATTGTGCATTGGGACCGGTGGGGCGGGCGCTGACCCGCCCTACTCAATTCACCGTTCACGTAATCCCCGCCAGAACACACAACCCCAACACCACGCCCTCACAACTTCTACACAAGTCTGCCCCATACTACGGTCAGATGGTCGGAAGTGATGTGAAGGAGCAACCTCATGTTGAAAAAAATCGTTCTGGGCGCGCTGTCGTTAACCCTCATCGGCGCGGTAGGCGTGGCGCTGCTGGATAATCAGGCATCGGCCAGCGAAGCGGCCTTCCCCGTTTTACAGGTGGCCGAAATTAACCCTACCGCTGAACCGCTGCCGACCCCCGGCGCGGGCGGCGGCATCGGGCCGGTTCAGGTTCAGCAGTCGGCTAACCAGGTGCGCGACCCCTGGCTGGGCAGCGGGCAGATCGTGGCGCTGGATGGCGTAGGGCTGACGCTGGCGCTGGCCGACGGCAGCCAGATATTCGTGGAATTGGGGCCGGCGGCTTACTGGCAGAACCAGGGCGTGACGCTGAACCTGGGCGATACCGTCACAATCAGCGGCTTCTCTAACGGCGAGCAGTATCACGCCGGGACGCTGACGACCGCCAACGGGACGCAGATTTACCTGCGGAATGAGGCCGGCCAGCCGCTCTGGTCGGGCGGGAACGGCGAGCAGGGCGGCCAGGGCGCGGGCGGCACGAACGAAACGCTCATCCCGATGGAATCCTGGGTGACGCTGAACGGCGTCGTCACGGCGGTGACGAACAACGGCCTCACTGTTCAGGCGGCAGACGGCCAGACCTACACGCTGCAATTCGGGCGGGCGGATTTCTGGACGAGCCAGGCGGTGACGTTCGCGGCTGGCGACACGGTTTCCGCGATGGGCTTCTGGATGGGCAGCCAGTTCCAGACCGGGCAGATCACCAAAACTGCCACCGGCGAACGCATTCTGCTGCGCGACCCTAACGGACGGCCTTTATGGGGCGGCCCTGGGCGAAACGGCAGCGGCAATGGTAACGGGAATGGTGGGGCGGCGGCTGGCGCTGCCCCCGATAATGCCCAGGGAAGCGGACAGGGCCGCCAGTGGCGCGGCGGGCGCGGTTAGTTTTTGGGCCGGATGCCGAGACGAGGTAAAACCACCATGACCGAAAACCGCGACCCTCGACCGGAACATCTGCCGCAGCGTATATGGGAGTCCATCCAGCGAGATGAACTCCCGCCGCCCGATGATCGCGGGCGGATGCGCCTGGTGATGAACAACCTGGTGCTGCACCTGCACCCCAGCAAAGTCGCCCGCCCCACTTTAAAGTTCACTTACACCTGGGGTCTGGGTGGGCTGGCGCTGCTGCTGGTGATGATCCTGGCTGTGACCGGCGTGCTGCTGATGTTTGAATATACACCAAGCCCCGAAACCGCCTATACCGACATGCTCAAACTGCAAACCGAGGTATGGTATGGGCAGCTTATCCGCAACCTGCACCACTGGAGCGGCAATCTGCTGGTAATTACGGTTTTCCTGCATCTGCTGCGGGTATTTTTTACCGGCGGTTTCCGCACCCCGCGCGAGTTTAACTGGGTGCTGGGGTTGGGCCTGCTGCTGCTGGTGGTGGCGGCCAATTTCACCGGCTACCTGCTGCCCTGGGATCAACTGGCGTACTGGGCGGTGACGGTCGGCTCCAGCCTGTTCAGCTACGTGCCGCTGATCGGTGAACCGCTGCGGAACTTCCTGCTCGGCGGCCCGGAAGTCGGCGCGGCCACGCTGACCAATTTCTACGGCCTGCATGTCGCCATCATTCCGCTGGCGCTGATGGGCATCGTTTCGTTCCACATCTGGCGCGTGCGGAAGGATACCCTGAGCGTGCCGCGCCGTCTGGACGGCAAAATTGACGACGGCGGGGCGGGCAGCACGCAGGTCGAAAAGGTGACCACCCTGCCGCACCTGGTTTCGCGGGAACTGGTGTTTGCGCTGGTGATGACCGGCCTCATCCTGATGTGGTCGGTGTGGGTGAACGCGCCGCTGGAGGCCGCCGCCAACCCCGATCACAGCCCGAACCCGGCCAAAGCAGCTTGGTACTTTATGGGGCTGCAAGAACTGCTGCTGCACTTCCACCCGGTCTTTGGCGCAATTATCATCCCGGCGCTGGCGCTGGGGGCGCTGGCGCTGCTGCCCTACCAGCGGTTCGACCTGAACACCGAAGGCGTCTGGTTCCGGTCGCTGAAGGGGCGGTGGATGGCGCTGGTCGGCGCGGTCACAGGTTTGATCGCCACGCCCGCGCTGGTGCTGCTGGACGAATACGCCCTTGATCTGCCGGGGCTGATGCCCAGCCTGCCCACGCTCATCAGCAACGGCTGGATTCCGCTGGCGGCGCTGCTGCTGCTTCTGATCGTCTATTACGAAATCATCAAACGTGTGTTTAAGGCCACCGCCTGCGAGAGCCGGCAGAGCGTGTTCGTGCTGCTGGTGACGGCGTTTGTGGTGCTGACTGTGATCGGCATCGCCTTTCGCTGCGAAGGTATGGCCCTGATGTGGCCCTGGGAGGTGCTGGGATGAGCGATATTAAACCACCACCTATGGCGGATGAAACCGTATCCCGCCGCGATTTTCTCAAACTGGCCTGGGGCGCGGCGGGGCTGCTGGCGCTGGTCGAAGCGGGCGGGGTGGCACTCAGCTTTTTCTCGCCGCGCACGGTGGAAGGCCAGTTCGGCGGGGTGTTTGAAGTCGGCAAGGTGGACGATTTTCCGCCGGGCAGTGTGACGCCCTTTAACGCCGGGCGGTTTTATCTGGTACGGTTTGAGGATGGCGGCTTCCTGGCGCTGTACCGCAAATGTACCCACCTGGGCTGCGCTGTCCCCTGGAATCAGGCCGAGCAGAAGTTCATTTGCCCGTGCCATGCTTCGGCCTTCGAGCGTGACGGCCAGGTGTTAAACCCACCCGCGCCGCGCCCGCTGGATCGTTTTGTGGTGGCGATTGTGGACGGTATGGTGAGGGTGGATACCGGCGCGCCCATCCAGCGCGACCGCACCGGCCCCGCCGACCTGGTATACGCATGAAGCCGGCGCGGCGGCTGAGAACAAACAACTGTATTCGAGGATGAACCATGACTCGTTATATGACCTGGTTAGGATTTCTGGGAACGCTGCTGATCGTGGCGGCACTGGGCATCGCGGCCTTGCGCGAGCCGGCGCGGCAGGTTCAGGCTGCCGAAGCCGTTCAGGCGGCGGCAGTGATTGAGGGAACGGACTTATACGCGCAGAACTGCGTCGCCTGTCACGGCGCATCCGGCGAAGGGTTGGCCGCCTACCCGCCGCTTAACAGCGAGGGCGTGCAGGGCATGGACGCCGAAACGCTCTACCGCGTCATCGAACGCGGGCGTTACAACACGGCGATGGCCGCGTTCGGCGTGGACGAAGGCGGCATCCTAACGCAGATGCAGATCAACAGCCTGGCGGTGATGATTCAGGCCGGGACGTGGGATACGGTCGCCGCGCGGGTGGCCGAACTGGGGCTGACGCCGCCGCAGATCACCGTTCAGGAAGTGCCGCCGGAAACGCTGGCGCTGGTGCAGGCGCTCCCGGCGGGCGATTCGCTGGCGAACGGGCTGACCACCTACGCGGAAAACTGCGCGGCCTGTCATGGCGCGAACGGCGAAGGCTCGTCGCTGGCCCCGGCGCTGAACAGCGCGGAACAACGCGCCCGGCTGACCGACGACGACCTGACCCGCGTGATTATCCAGGGCGTACCGGGTACGCTGATGGCTTCCTGGGCCAGCGCCCTGGATAGCACGCAGATCACCGATGTGGTGGCACTCATCCGGCGCTGGGATGAAGTCATGCAGTCGGGCGTCCAGATGCCGGTCATCGAGGCCGCGCCGGTGGACATGAGTCCCGAAGCCGTCGCCAGCGGCCAGCGCCTGTACAGCCTGCTGTGTACGCAGTGTCATGGCGCGGCGGGTTTCGGCACGCCGCTTGCGCCCGCCCTGAATAACAAAACCTTCCTCAGCCAGACGCCGGATGCCGCCATCCAGCAGATCATCTCGCTGGGTGTGACCGGCACATCCATGCCGGCCTGGGGCGGCTACCTGACCGAAGCCGACATCGCCGCCATTACCGCTTACCTACGCAGCCTGGAAGCGACCGCGCCGGTGATCGCCGCGCCGCCTGCTGTAAAATGAGGGTGTCTGTCTGAAGGATAGGAGAAGGCCCGTATGGCGCATAAAATTCTGATTGCCGACGATGAGCAGGGCATCCTGGATACGGTGCGCGCCTATCTGGTGGAGGCCGGCTTCCAGGTGGTGACGGCCAAAACCGGGCGCGAAGCATTGTTCGTCTTTCGCCACGAGCAGCCCAATCTGGTTATCCTGGATGTGATGATGCCGGAGATGGACGGTTGGGAAGCGGCGCGTTTAATCCGCAGGGAAAGCCAGGTGCCGCTGCTTTTCCTGACAGCGCGCGTGGACGACATTGACCAGGTGACCGGGTTAGAGATCGGCGCGGACGAATACATCACCAAACCGTTCAGCCCGCGCGTGCTGGTGGCGCGCGTCCGGGCGCTGCTGCGCCGCACCTACGGCGACCTGACCGCCCCGGCGGCCATATGGCGCGTGGACGACCTGGAACTGAACGCCGAAACGCGCCTCGTAACCCGCCGAGGCGTTCGCATTGACCTGACCCCCAGCGAATTTGAACTGCTGGCGATTCTGATCGCGCGGCCAAACCGCGTTTTCACCCGCAACGAGCTGCTGGAACGCCTGCAAGGCTATGCCGCCTTCGAGCGCGCCATTGACGTGCATATCAAAAACCTGCGCGCCAAAATCGAGGACGACCCGCGCCAGCCGCGTTATATCGAAACCGTGTTCGGCGTCGGCTACCGGATGCGAGGCGAAGTGTGAACCGGCTGTGGATTCGCGTTTCGCTGGCGTTGGTGTTCGTCGTCTGGCTCAGCCTGGGACTGGTCGTGCTGGTGGTGCAAAACGCCACCGAAGCGGGTTTCCGCCTGTACGTGAACCAGCGCGAGTCCGGCACGTTCAGCGCGCAGCAGGTCAGCCGCCTGGAAGCCTATTATGCCCGCAGTGGTTCGTGGGTGGGGGTTGAAGAAACCCTGACCGGGCAGGGACAGGGGCAGGGTAACGCCGACCGGCGCGGCGCGCAAATCCTGATCGCCGATGACACAGGCCGGGTTGTGGCCGCCGCTGACCCGGCGCTGGTGGACACGCTGCTGCCCGCCGATGCGCTGGCGCAGGCTCATGCGCTCAGGGTCAACGGCGAACAGGTCGGCTGGTTATACCGGCAGACGCCCGGTGATGAAATCTGGGGCGCGGCGGAAAACGCCTTTTTAACGCAGATGAACCGGCAGCTTATCATCGCCGCGTTGAGCGCGACGGTTGTGGCGTTGGTGGTCGGCGGGCTGCTGGCCTGGGTGCTGGCCCGCCCGCTGAAGCTGTTAACCGCTGCCACCCGCGACCTGGCGACCGGCCAGTTGGGACGGCAGGTGAAAATTCACGGCACGGCGGAAACCGACCAGCTTGCGGAAGCCTTTAACGCCATGTCGCGCCAGCTGGAGCAGAAAGAACAGCAGCGGCAGGGCATTGCCGCCGACGTGGCCCACGAACTGCGGACGCCGGTCAGCGTGCTGCGCGGCCACCTGGAAGCCATGATGGACGGCCTGTACCCGATGGACGGCGCGCATCTGGCCGTCGCCTATGACCAGACCGTTCACCTGGCGCGGCTGGTGGAAGATTTGCGGCTGCTCACCCAGGCCGAAGCGGGGCGTCTGCCGCTGTCGCCATCGCCGGTTCATCCAGCCGAACTGGTGGAGCAGGCGGTCGCCCGTTTTGACCCGCTGGCGCAGGACGCCGAAGTCACGCTGCATCACGAAGTTGAAACCGGGCTGTCTACGCTGTCGCTTGACGCCAGCCGCATCCGGCAGGTGCTGGATAACCTGCTGACCAACGCGCTGCGCCACACCGAACCGGGCGGCCACATCTGGCTAAAAGTTTCGTCCACAGCCGGGGGTATCGCTTTCCAGGTGGCGAATACCGGCCACCTGCCGCCGGCCTACGCCGAACACGTCTTCGACCGCTTCTGGCGCGCCGACCAGCAGCGCGATACCAGCGGCAGCGGCCTGGGGCTGGCGATCAGCCGCCAGCTTGTGCGGCTGCACGGCGGCACGATTCGCGTCGAACAGCAGGCCGACCGGACGGTGTTCACCTTCGTGCTGCCGGTCTGAGCATCAACCCGATGGCGGGCGCGTGAACGTGGCAGCAGGCCGGCGATTGTCCGCATCGGGGGGCAGATTCACCCAGCACCCCTGGCCGGTCAAACCGGGGCAAATGCTGTTATATTCGGAATCCCAGTACACGGCTACACTTCGCAGCTGGCCGGCAGTGGAATTCACCCAAAAAGCATCCGCCGGCGTGATCTCGCGGCGAAACATCTTCTGCATATCGTCGCAGACGGTAGGCAGCGGCGCACTGCTGCCGACAAAACGATAGACGAAACACGCGCCGGGCGCGGCCATGCCGCCGGTGAGCGCCAGCACGTCGAAGTCATTGACAATTTGTATGATCTGAGGCTGGCCTGTCTCATCCACTACTCTTAAAGAAAGCCGGTCGAGGGCCACCGGTCGCGGCGAAGCGATAAACACCGCGAACAAATCGGCTTCCATAGTCAGGTACAGATCAAAACCCAGGTCAATTGCGAACGTCTCGGACGGCGATACGGTGGGCGCTGCCTCCAGAGTCGCCCGCACATTCGGTGTCGGTGTCGCTGTGCCGGTGGGCGTGGTGGTGCTGGTCGGCGTCGGCGTCCAGGTGGGTGTATCGGTCGGCGCAAAGGCCAGCGGCACGTCGCGCACATCGCCGTAGACGTTCACCAGCGCGCCGGAACCGGCAATCCAGGCCGGTGCGCCGTCTGACAGCAGCACCGTGTACCACGCGCCGTCCTCGCTGATGCCCGCAATAGTGAAAACATCCTCCGCGCCGAGTATTGCGACCACCGGGTACTGCTGCCCTGGCCCGCTGCGGGCGGCGATGCTGCGCGCCGGCTGGATGACCGGCGTGGCCGGAGTGGGCGTGGGTGTATCGGTCGGCGTTGTAGTGCGGGTCGGCGTATCGGTCGGCCTCGGTGTGGATGTATCGGTCGCCTGGGCGAAGGCCGTCTGGCTGGCGGCTAACTGCGCTTCAATCGTCCGATTCGCCGCGACGACGGCGGTCGCCGTTTGCCCAAGTTCGCTGTTCTGCACGCTCTCCCGGTTCAGCAGCAAAAGTGCCGCTATCCCCACCAGCACCACCACGACCAGTGCCACCCATACCCGGTTTCCACCCAGGCGAGGCGGCGCGGCAGTTTGGGGATACTTCTTCGCGCTCTCCTCATAAGGGTAGCCTGCATAACCCCCATAAGCCGGGACGGTTGCGTCGAAATCAGACGGTTCGTACCGCGGAATCGAATCGGTATGGGGCAGCGCCTCTTCTTCCTCAGAGAGCCGCTCAAGCTGGCGGCGGGCATATTCTGCCGGATCAAGATAGGCGGATGTCCCGACAGTTGTATCGCCGGCCTCCAGATAAGGTAAGGCAGGAATTGTGCCGATTTCATCTTCCGGCAGGGTTTCACTGGCCTGGAGCGCGCTCTGCGCGGCGCTTTCGCCTACAAAACGCAGGGCGGGCGGCGTGGCCGGCTCCCACTCGTTCCCCTGGAAGCGATACCACTTATCGGTTTCGACGCCCATCATCCACCAGGTGTTTTCGTCGTCCAGGATCATCAACTGGCGCAGTTCATCCTCTAAGCTTTCCCGGTCAAGCTCGCCGCTCCGATACCGGGCGCGCAGCTCTCGAACGCGGGCTTCGGTTTCCTGGAAGCGCCGCGCCAGCGCCCGTATTTCCGGCGTGACGACGACTTCCCACGGCCCGGCGGCGCTGAGAAGCCGCTGCAAAAAGGCTTCATAAGCCTGGGCCAGCGAGAGGCGGTCGGTGCGGCTTTCGGCCAGCACCGCGATCTGCTCGCCGTAGGCGTAACGCGGCACATGCTGAATCTGGACTTTATCGAAATACTGCTCAAGGTCGCACTCCGGCAGGTTGTAGACCTGGGTGAACAGGCGCTCAAAAGCCGGCTGATAGCCTTCGATGCCCTGGGCGGCGTCGCCCTCGCGCCAGATCAGGCGCAGGTCGTTTTCGGCCAGTTCGATGCGCGACGGCAGCGGGTAGACCACCAGCGGGCGCAGGTCGTCGGAATTGCGGCGGTAGGCCAGTGCCTGCGGCACGAGGCTGTCAATGATGCCGGTGAGGCTCTGGCGGTTGGGGGTGAAAACCACCACCAGTTTTTCCGGCAGCAGCATGGTGCAGATGCCGCTGGTGTCGGTGATGCCGGTGCGCGAATCGATCAGCACATATTCATAATGACGCGACAGCCAGCCGGCCAGCGCCGGGAATAACCAGGGCGACCGCCCGAACAGGTCATCCCACTGAAAACCGTTGACACGCCCGGCATAGGTTTCGTCAAAACGCCCGGCCTTGAGCAGGTACAGCGCGGGGATGTCGGTCGGCACGATGTAACGGCTGAAATCCAGCTTCTCGAACAGCGCGTTCACCACTGCGGCTTCCGGCTCGTCGTCCGGGTCGAAGCCGGCGGCGGCCTGCCGGAGTTCGCTGAACAATTCGATCAGGCCGGGCTGGTTATTAAAGTCATTCTCGCGGGTGGTAGCGGACGGAAAGGCCTTGTTCACCCGCCCCTGAAAGTAACGGTGCAGCCCCGGCGCTTCCAGGTCCCAGTCAATCATCAGCACCGGCGCGGCCTTCTCCCGCTGCGCCAGCAGGCAGGCCACGTTCGCCAGCGTCATCGAGCGCCCGGTGCCACCTTTATATGAATAAAAGGTGATGATCTGGCCGGGTTTATCAAGCGGCATGGGTTTCCGTCCTGAAGGGGAAAAGCTGGCGGTGCGGCCTGGCGATTATCTGTTCCAGGAAGGGCAGCACTTCTTCATCGGTGGGCAGGGCATAATTGGGACATTCGCCGCACCAGTCCACGCCCAGCGCCGTCAGCCGTTCATGCACTTCCCGGATGTAGCTGGCGATTTCCGCCACCTGCCGGTTGTAAACCGGGTGGGTGAGGATGTCCGGCGTCGCCAGCGAATAATCGGAAAAATCGTAACACTGCCGCTCCTGTTTGATCTCCGGCGGCAGGGCGTCGAAACCCTTCAGCACGATGGGGATGATGAGTCCCATCTTGCGATCGCCCATCTGCTTCAGCCGCTCCTCCTCCAGCTTTTTCATCGCCAGAAATTCGCGGGCGCAGTAGGTTTTTTGTTTGCTGAAGTAGGTGGGCGTGAAAATAACGATCATGCACACGCTGCGGCAGAGCGCGTCCGCCAGCGCGTTGTTGAACAGGTAGCCGCCCTTCAGCCGTTCGCGGTCAATGTAAATCTGCTCGTCGGACGGCACGCCGTCCAGTTCGATTTCCAGCTCAATATGACTCTTGAGGGCTTCCAGAAATTTTTCCAGAAAACGGCTGCCCAGATCATACTGCACGTGCCGGTAACTGATGAAACAGGAATATTGAAAAGCCATAAGCTGCTGTCCGCCGGTGCGATACGTGCTGTTGTTTTCTACTTTACCTGAAATACGGACGGTTAGGCAACCGGGCATTCCGCCTGTACAATAGTGTTTTATGACACCACATCACTTAAACCCCTTAAAACAAAACCGGCCCGGCGCGGTCGTTATCCTGATCGGGCTGGCGCTGCTGGCGGCGTGCAGCGGTCAGCGCGGCCAGCGCGTCGAAGACCTACCGACCCCGGCTTCCATCGAAGGGCTGGCGACGGCGCAGTTTTTAACCGCCAACGCCCCACCCCCGGGCTTCGAGGGCCCGCTGGCGCTGCCGGAAGTGGACGCCAACCTGACGGCGCTGCCCGGCTGGCGCTATGTGGTCGAACTGGCTTTTGACGGCGTATTTGCCGGCACACCTCGCCAGACCGCCGCCACCGCGCAGGCCGAAATCTGGTATCGTCAGTTGGGGGCGGCGCGGCGGGTGGTCGTCAGCACATCCGGCGAACTGCTGGGAAGGCAGGACAGCGCCTTTGAAGCCGTCCGTCTGGCAGAGGACGCCTTCCTGGTGCGTGAGGGCGTGTGCAGCGGCGGGCCGGACGCGGCGACGGCTGCCGACCTGCGCGCCGGGATGCTGGTCGGCGGCGTGAACCGCGCCACATTTGCCGGCAAACGTGCCACCCTCAACGGTGAGGAAGCCTGGCTGTACACCTTCAGCACCGCCGATCTCAACCTGCCTTCGGTGCGCCTCAGCGACGAAGGCTCGCTCACCCTGACGGGCGGGGAACTGTGGTTCGCGCCGGCCCGGAATGCCGTCATACGCTTTTACGTCAATCTGGATGTGAACAACGCCATCATCTTCGACCGGCAGCTGCCCGTCAGCGGGCAGCTTTTGCTGCGTTATGATCTGTATGATATTGGCCTGGAATCCAATATCACCGTCCCGTTCGGGTGCTGAAGCCGCCTGAACGCCAGCAGGGGAAAAGTTTATATGTCATCTGATTTAACGACCCTGTTTTTGATCGGCCTGGCGCTGGCTTGCATCGTGCCGCTGATTACCCTCGGCGTGATGGCGATTTTTCTGCTCACGGTCGGGCGGCGTGTCCTCAACGACTTCTTCGACCCGGACAGTATGGCCCTGCGCCGTTATTACGAACGGCTGCGCGTGGAAAATCCACGCCTGCCCGCCGACCGGCTTCTGGCGCGGGTCATCGGGCGGCAGTCCTTCCGCTGCGGTGTGGTCGGTGCGATCACCGGCCTGGGCGGTTTCATCACCCTGCCCATCGCGCTGCCGGTGGACATCCTCATCTCGCTGCGGATGCAGGCCGCGCTGGTGGACTTCATCGCCGAATTGTACGGCCAGGGGCAGGTCAGCGAACGCGAACGGCAGCTTCGTACCTATTTGATCCTCTCAGGCGGGCGGCGGCTGAGCGAAGCGGCGCTGGAGGTCGCCATGAAGTTCGCGCTGCGCGTGCTGGGTAAATCGTTCGCCAAACTTATCCCGTTCGTCGGCGCGGCGATCAGCTTTGCTTTTAACTACACGATGGTGCAGGGGATCGGGCGGCTGGCACTGGCGCGTTATGGCCGCCCCGCCAATCAATAAAATATGCCGCAGCGCATCCTCCCGATATAGTCGGATTTTCCGCCCCCAACCGGAACATATGTTCTTGACAAATTAGAACATAAATGCTATTCTTAACCTGTCGAAGGTTGTTGGGAGGAACAGCATTATGATTATGCCGATTTTCACCGTTCAGGATGTGGATGCCAGCATCGCTTTTTACACCGAAAAACTGGGTTTTAAGCAGGATTTTGTGATGGCCGGGCCGGATGGCAAAAACACCTTCGGCATCGTCAGCCTGGGCAAAGCCACGTTAGGTCTGGGCATCGCTCCTGACCAGCCGCGCGGCGGGGCCGGTGTGGACTTTATGGTTTTCGTCCCGGACGAAGCCGACCTGGACAAACACTACGCCGACGTGCAAGCCAGAGGCGTGAAAATCGTCGCACCCATCGAGGATAAATACTGGGGAGACCGCACCTACAGCATCCGCGATCTTGATGGCTACCACTTGACGTTCGCCAAAACGGTAAAGCAGGTGCCGATGGAGGAGATCGAGGCGATTATACGAAGCGGAAAAGTGGCGCAGTAGAAACGGCACCCAGGACGGGGCGCGCTCAACGCCCCGTTTTTATTTCGCCGCCTTCGCGTCATGTAAAAGATCCTCCGCCTCTGGCATAATGGCAGCAGTTTGTAAGCGGAGCTGACCCAATGAACTACGTGGCCTTATGCCTGCTGGCCCTCTCGATCATGATACCTGCCGCCCCGGCGCAGCTGCCGGGATGCCCATCCCCGGAGCATCTGGCGACTCGGCTGAATCCCGGCCTGTGGGCGCGGGTAGCGCACGACAGCGCCAACAACCTGCGCCGCGAACCAACCACACAGGGGCTTTTACTGGGCAGCATCCCCGGCGGCGACATCTTCCAGGTGGTGGATGGCCCGCGCTGCGCCGACGGTTACGTATGGTGGCAGGTGCATTACGGCGGGAAAACCGGCTGGACGGCGGAAGGCAGCCCACAGCAGGCAGAATACTGGCTGGAGCCGCTGGCCGGGCAGCCGGCGGATTCCCTATCTGGAGCAGTGATAGACCCTGAAGGCTGCCAGCGCCCGCCCGATGATTACACACAGATTCGAATCGGTTATGCGGTGCTGAACGCGCGCACCCTGGCGATGCTCGACCATGCCCAGATGCTCTACCGCGCCCAGGGCGGCAGCATGGATTTCCGACAGGCCATCATGCAGGGCAGTTATAACCCCGGCGGCGTATCGGCCAGTTTTGGCACACACGACGGCGGCGGCGCGGTAGACCTTTCGGTACGCAGCCGCCAGGATTGGCGCGTTTTGAGCGACGACATCTGGCCGATGATCCGCGCCCTGCGGCTGGCCGGGTTCGCTGCCTGGCTGCGCGATACCGGCGAGTTATACCCCGGTTCGCCCATCCACATCCACGCCATCGCCATCGGCGACGCCGAGCTTTCGCCGGCGGCGCGCGCCCAGATTGACGGCACGTTCGGCTACCTGCGCGGTTATAACGGCCTGCCGCAGACCGACAATACCCCCAGACCGGACACCTCCGGCGAGATGGTCATCTGCGCCTGGATGGTCGAAATGGGGTTTGATGATCTGCGCGAATCCGGGAACTAGTGCGTGTTTGTAAACCCCCTCATCCCAACCCTTCCCCCCTCAGGGGACATACGTCCCCATTCGGGTCGCCGAATTCAGGGGAGAAGGGCTAAAAATCGGCGCTTCCTTTGTTCCATCCCCAAATGGGAATGGTTGTAGGGATGCCCTACGTGTCCGGTGTAGAAGCAAACTCACACCAAAGGTTATTTACCGGCAGATGGAACCTGATAAACCCAGATGTTGCGGCCTTCGCAGCGCGCGCCCGGCCCCTTGCCGACCAGCGCGATGCCGTAAATGCCGCTGCGCTCCCGTATCGGCACATCGCTCAAAATCAGCGTGCCGTCCACAAAAACGTTCGCCCGGTTGCCGATCATGGTGAACAATATATGCACCGGGCGGGTGATGTCAAAAATCGTCTCGCCAACGGTGATATTGGCATCGCTGGTGGCCGAAAAACGATCCAGAATATACAGTTCGCCCTCATTGGTCAGGCCGACCTCGGCAAACGTCGTGGCCGCACCGCTGTTATTGGTGCCGATGCGCGCGATCAAACTGCACTGTTCCAGTTGATCGGCATCCCCCACCGTAAAGGTCAGTTCGCCCGCCATGATGATATGCGTGTTCGGGGAACGCCGCGCCAACGGGGTAAACCAGCTCCCCTGGCCGGTGAAAAAGGCGCGATTTTCCGTGAATACCAGACTGCCGCCGGACGGAGCGAAACCGAGTTTTTGCAGTTCCCGCATAACTGCCTGGGGTTGCCCGGCGTATTCCGCCAGACGGACGGCGCTTGCAACAGCCGGCTTGCCGGGTTTGCTGTCGGCCAGCGCCTCCCACACCAGCAAATTATCAAAGGCGACACTGGCGCTGCCATCGTCATAGGCGCTCACCGTCAAACCCGCGCGCCCCTGGCGGTAGGTGCGGTCGGTGGTTTCGGCCAGCAGGTTTTCCCCCACGTACAGCGCCAGATAATCGCCCGCGCAGACGGCAGTAATGTGGTTGCTGTCCCGCCCCTGGTTGATGAACTTAGACTGCGCCCACTCGACCAGCGTTTCAAAATCGCCTGATTTGCCGGTGTGTTTTTGAATGGCATAATAACCATCACCCGTAATCCAGAAATAATACCCCGCCCCGCTGTATTCCGAGTCGGCGCGGCACATCACGCCATAAGAATTCACCAGGCTTTTTGAAAGCTGCTCTGTATCCACTTCGATGATGACATCGGCATGGTCGTCCTGGTCAATCTCAAAAACAAAGTAGTTTTCGTCCGCCTGCATCTGGTAAGCGCCGTTCACGACCGCCCCGCTGGAGTGGTCGCCCTGGAAATCTTCCCAGGTCGTATTATTATTGAATCGTTCGTCAACCAGCAGGTCGCCCGGCGATACCGCCTGCGACCCCCTGGACAGCCGTTCGGCGATCACCTGCGCGCCGGTTTTGCCGATATTACGCTGCGCCAGCACCGGAGCCGCCGCACCTGTCAGCAGCATCAAAACAATAAACAGGACACCTTTTTTCATCCTTATCTCCCTTCAGGCAAATAAACTTATAATTGATTATATAAGCTATTGAAAGTTCCTGGGCTTAAATTTGGCGGGTAAATTGTTTAAGGCGGCTGGATTGGTACAACTATGGCGGCGCTTAAAACGCTTCCCGCGCCTGGGCTGCCTGCTGGTGGCAGCGGGGGTGTCGCTGGTGGTGGGGTTTGGGGTCTACTTTGGGCTGGTGTTTTTCAGCAGCGCACAGAGCAACAGCCTGCACCCTATCCAACGCTGGTTCGCCGAACCGGCAGCGCGGGACGAATTGGCGACCGTCATGCGGCGGCAAGCCTGTCCCGGTGCGCCGTTCATCCTGCCGTCCGACGGGCTGATCGGCCTGCTGTGGAACGACCCCGCCCTGCCCTACACGGTTTTTAGCACCCATACGGGACTGGATATTTTTGGGGATGGCGGGCCAGGTCAGGTCCCGGTTTACGCCGCTTACGAAGGGTATTTATCGCGCCTGCCGGACTGGAAAGCCTCGGTCATCATCCGGCATGATGACCCGCTCCAGCCGGGGCGCACGATCTGGACGTATTACACGCACATGGCCTCCCGCGACGGGCTGCGCTCGTTCATCGCCGCCGACTTCCCGCCCGGCACAAGCGATGTCCGGGTCGAACGCGGGCGGCTGCTCGGTTATCAGGGTGAATATACCGGGAACAGCCCCGCGCCCATTGGCCTGCACCTGCATTTCAGCATCGTGCTGGGGGACGAAAACGGCGGTTTTTTGAATGAGGCGCGCATCGGCAGCACCCTTGACCCATCACCCTACCTGGGGATGCCGCTGAACATCGCCGGTCTGCCGGAACGGCCTATCGGCTGCCGGTAGTGAGATAAGCCGCCTCGTCTGCGAAGCGCGGCGGGCTGCATGAGCCATCCGCCAGACACACCTGCAAGGCAGCGGCGATTAAACCCGCATCAGGCCAGGCTGCCGACCAGCCACACCACGCCGGCTATGCCGAGCAGCAGAGCAGTACTGATCGGGGCGAAGGAACAAACTGCCTTGTAGCCCAGGATGCACTTTTTGAGGGAAGCGCGCCGGGGCAGCAGCGTGATGACGGCGGCCAGGGCGATCAGGAGTGCCAAAAGCGTAACGATGGTCATGGGGCGTGCCTTTCTGCTGGATAGGCATCGAAAAAGGCTGGCCGCCGTCGGGCATCTTGTGCCAGCCTTTCCGTCAGCGTTCGAACTCACATTTCTACATGCTTATACGTTTCGCCGCACGATTCGTTGCAAATTTCACAATCTCGGCACAATTGCAGCCGACAGGCCATCACCATCACGCTTTAAAAAACAGCAGGGGCGGAACAGCCGCCCGCCCCTGCCGTATTCAGTTCAACTATTCCGCCGTTAAGATGGTATGCAGGCCAGGTTAATATCCGTGCCGCTGCACGTGTAAAACTGGTCCCATCTGACAGCGCCGGTCGCATTATCAATCACCTGAATACGGGCGCTCGTCCAATGAGTAGAACCGGGAACAAGGCCAACCACGCGCCACTTGCCGTTCGGGCAGCCGGCTTCCTTAGGCGTCGGCGACACCGGCGGCGGGTAAATGGTGGTGGGGTCCTGGGCGACCAATACGATATGCGCCCGGCCATTTCTATCCGGCGCAGCCGTATCGGAGACGGTCTGCGTAATATAAATGGGGTTGCGTCCCGGTGCGAGATTGCCGCCTGGGTTTTCGCACAGGGCAAGCGTGGTCGCGGTGGCATCCATCCTTACGATCACATTTTCGTTACCCAGGCCCGCCAGATCACCCTCGGCGCGCAGCGAACCGGACGAAAACCTGACCGAACCGATAAAATGTGGGCTTCCGGCATAAACCGCTAAAGCCGAAAGACTCAGCATAACCAGTAAAACCAACTTTATTGCCCATCTTTGTCGCATCAGTTTCTCCCTCTCAATCCCATAAATGCCTATCTAAAATAAAATGATAAGCGATTTTTCGCGGTAATTGGTTAGAACTCACAAATGATAGGAATTTTTTAGGCGGACCCGGCCTTTTGGGGCGACCGCGCCAGGTTCGCCGTCGTGGCAGATCGAACAGTGTGCGGATTGTTTTTAGCTGGGCCGCTGGGATGGCAGGTCGGGCATCCGCTCGACTTCCCAATCCGCACCTAACCGGACAAAAATTTCGCGCGCTTCCTGCCACATCACCAGGCCGTCGTCGCCATTGTCCTGCGACAGTTTGTACTGCGCCCAATCGCGCAGCGTCCGCGCGCGCTCCGCCTCGATGCCGTTTTCCTCGCAAATCCGCAGGCTTTCGGCAAAACAGGCGGCTGCATGATAGGTTTGACTTTTATCTGTCTCAGCGGCGACCTGAATGGGCGCGGCAAGGCGCGCGGCGACCAGCCCCAACACCCGCCACGCGGCAGCAGTATAATCGCTCGATTCGACCTGCTGCCCATGCGCCAGGGCCTGGCGCGCCGCGTGAAGCGCATCGTTAACCTTGCCCTGCGGCAAACATGCCTCGGCCAGCATCCGGTAAGTTTCGGACAGCACGCCCAACCCTGCCGTCCCGGCCATATCAATCACCTGGCGCAGGTTAATTTCGGCGGCGGTATAGCTGCCCAACATCACCTGAGCGCCGCCCAGGTTGCTCAGATAAACCATCTCCGCATCTCGATGGCCGGTAGCGCGGGCGATGCTGAGGGCATCCTGATAGCGCGAGAAAGCGGTGCGGTAGTCGCCGCGCGTTTCTGCCAGCCAGCCCAGATTGTTAATAATCGTCATCGAACGCAGCCGGTCGCCCAATTTTTGAAAGATTTCCAGAGCGCCCTGGAAATAATCTAACGCCTGAAGATGAAACCCCGACTGAATATGGATCGCCCCCAGCAGGTTCAGGCTGTTTCCTTTCAGGCTTTCCATGTCCAGCTCGTCCACCAGCGCGAGGACTTCCTCGGCCAACGTTCGCGCCATCTGAAGATCGCCCAGGCGGAAGAAAATCCAGCCTTTCATCCACAGCGCCTGCGCCAACTGCAAACGGTCGTCTGCCGACCGCGCCAGTTCCTCGGAACGGGATGCGCTCTCCAGCGCGTCGCGCATGTTACCCTGATACGTCTGCGTGCGCGCGATTCCGTACCACGCGCCGGCCTGAGTTTTAACATCCCTGGAATCCTCCGCCATCGTCCGCATAGCGGTGAAGGCTTCGACAGCTTCTACGTATCGCGCCTGCCAGTTCAGCAGTTCGCCCAGGCGTTCGTAAATCTCCACCGGGCGCATGAGAGGCGCCGGCTGCCGGTCGGCCTGCTGCGGCCACAGCGCCAGCGCCTTACGATAGTAGGTGATCGCCATAACCGGCGCAAAGGTCGTTTCCGCATGTTTGCCGGCGTGCAGTGACCAATCCAACGTTTGTGACCATTCGCCCGCCGCCTCATAATGATCGGCAATGATAGCGGCGTATTCCTCTTTAGTATCGGCATAAACTGTTTCCAGGGCGGCAGCAACGCGCCGGTGCAGTTGTTTCCACTCGTCAGCCGGTATGCTGCTGAGGATGCCTTCGCGCAGTTTATCGTGGGCAAAACGCCAGCGTTCGTCCATCACATCCACTACGGCGAGGTTTGAACACAGGGTAAGCCATTCATCCAGGTTAATGCCGTCGGCCAGGGCGCGAAGCAGATTCAGATCAATCAGCCGCCCGGCGACAGCGGCGATGTTCAGCAGCGGGCGTGCATAGGCGGGCATTCGCTGCAAGCGGTTTTCCACCACCTGCTGGATGCCGCCCGCGAAAACCTGCCGGGGCAGCGGCATCGCGCCAACCGCGCTCCGGCTGCCGGCCTGTTCAATCAGCGCGCGCACCACTTCGACCAGGAAAAATACGTTGCCTTCCGTTTCGCGTTTCAGCAGTTCCAGCACTTCCGGCTGGCCGCCGGTGTCCCCCAGCATGGACACGGCCAGGGCGGCGATGCTTGCTTCGGACAGCCGCTCCAGTTTGATGACCTGCATTCCCGGAAGCCGCTCCGGCAGGTCCGGCCTTTCGTCATTACGATAGCTGCCGATAATGAGCAGCGGCAGGGTATTAATCGTCGGAAGCAGGGATTCGAGTACGGTCAGGCTTTCTTCCGCCCACTGTAAATCCTCTAAAATAAGCACGGTGGGCTGTTGTGCCGGGTGGAACAGTTTGGCGATGGTGGAAATCAACCGCTCCTGGCCGGTCTGCCCTTCCAGCTCCGGCGCAGGCGGAATCGCGCGCTCCAGAAGTTCCCCTATATCAGGGACGATCTGGGCCAGAACAGCTGTGTCCGTTTCGTTTAATTGGGTGGACAGCGCCAGCCGGCGCAGCGGTTCTCGCCACAACTGGTAGGATACCCCGCCGCCTTCAACGCCCTGGCCGTTCAGCACCAGCGCGCCCCTGACCAGCGCCCGCGTCCGCAGCTCGTCCAGCAGGCGAGATTTGCCCGCGCCGCTTTCGCCGCCGATCAGCCACGCGCTGCCCGCGCCGTTCATCACCTGGGTCAGCGCGGCATCGAGCAGCGCGATCTGCTCTTCACGCCCCACAAACCGTGCCGCCTGCAAAAAACTCTCGCGGATAGCCTTCGTTTCAAGCGGAATGGCCTGTCCTGTCGCTTTCGTTAACTCTGTGATGACCGAATAGGCATCTGAATACCGCTGGTCTGGGGATTTTTCCAGCAGGCGCTTCAATACGGCTCTAGTGTGGTCGTCCACATCCAGCATGTCGGCATCTACCGGCGCGTACAGGATGTCGTTGACCAGCTTCCCACCGGTCGTCACATCAAAGGGGTGGCGGCCGGCGAATAACTCGTAGGCCATCACGCCCACCGCGTACAGATCGCTGAGGGTGCTGGGCGGCACGCCGTAAAATATCTCCGGGGCCATATACGCCACGGTACCGGCGATCTCGTCGTTGATCTGTTTCTGGTGGTCGCGCAGCACCGCCAGGCCAAAATCGAGCAGCTTGACCTCGCCTTCCTCGGTGACGAGCGCGTTATCCGGTTTCAGGTCACGATGCACGATGCCATGCTGGTGCAGGTAAGCAAGCGCCTGCAATACCTGGACGAGCAGCCGTATTTTCTCCTTATCCGGTTTATCCTGCACCGCAGCGGTGATAGGCCGCGATTTTTGTAAGAGATTCATGGTGAAATACGGATGGCGCTCGTCATCAAAACCGTAGTCCAACACCTGGATGATGTGAGGATGATGCAGCGATGCCAGCATTTGAAATTCGTTGGCAAGCGCAACCCGTGTAGCGGTAGTACTCGGTTCCGCCTGCGAGGGGGTTTCGGACGATTCGATAACGGCAATCACACGCTTGAGCGCCACCGGCTGCCGGTTTAGCCGATCAACCGCCTGATAAACGACGCCCATGCCGCCTTCACCCAGCTTGCCTAAAATACGGTAACGATTCCCAATAACTGTACCCATCAGGTCTTGCATACAATAGGACTCCAACTCAACAGGCAGCCAGGGGATGTCAGGATAGGATAATGGTACTCCTGTGGGTTACAAATGACAAATTCGATACAAGCCCACCGCCCCCTGGCCGCCCGGCGGCGGGCCGGTGGCCGATTTGTGCACGCTGTGATCACGCACTACAATAGCTGATACCGCCCGGTGAGCGATACAAGGCAGCCTTTATGTTTCAAAAAACAAGGCTTTTTGCTCTGTTACGGTTAGGTATTGTTTGCTTTTTGCTGATGTATGCGGCGGCAGCCTGCACCAGCGGGGAACAACCGCCGGCCACCCCACTTGACAGCCAACCGGCGGCTAAAGTCGGTGTCGTCATAGACGCCGGCTCGGAGAAAGACCGGGGATTTAACCAGTATACCGTCCAGGGCGCGCAGCAGGCAGCCGAAGAACTTGGCCTTGAGTTTATGTACCTCGCGTCGCGCTCCACCAGTGATTACGAAGTGAACATCGAAAATCTGATTAAAGCAAAAGCCCATCTTATCATCACGGTAGGGTTTCGGATGGGCGACGCCACCTCAAAAGCCGCCCAGCGTAATCCTGATATATCCTTCGCCATCGTGGATACCGCCTTTTTCCCCGGTTCAGGCTGTCCCGAAACGGTCGAAAACTGCTACAGCGAAGAAGGCGGGCTGGCAAACGTCACCAGCCTGATGTTCGCCGAAGACCAGGTGGCTTACCTGGCCGGCACGCTGGCCGCCTGCATGAGCAAAACCGGGACCATCGCAACCGTCGCCGGCATCGAAATTCCGCCGGTGATCCGCTTCGTGACGGGTTTTGAAAGCGGCGCGCGGGCTTTTCGACCGGACATCAAAACACTGCACCAGTACATTCCCGATTTTGACGATACGGCGACAGGCAAGGTCGTCGGACAGACATTTATCATTGATGGCGCGGACGTGATCTTTGGGGCCGGCGGTAATACGGGAAACGGCGGCCTTCTGGCCGCTCATGAAGCAGGCTTAATGGCAATCGGCGTTGACGTTGACCAGTACTTCAGTTACGAAGAAGTCGCGCCATCACTGCTCACCAGCGCGGCCAAAAATATGGACATCGCAGCCTCCAGGGCGGTGCGAGATTTTGCAGCCGGCAGCCTGGAAGGGGGTATCCGGCTTTCCACCTTGGAAAACGGTGAAATCGGCCTGGCCCCCTATCACGATTGGGAAGACCGCATCCCTCAGACGTGCAAGGACGCCGTTGCGGCTGCCCGCGAGGCTGTGATCGCAGACCCGACGATTGCAAGCGCCGAAACGTAAACAAATGGATGTCGAACAGCCCGCGCGCCGACCGTACTGGGTAACCGTTGCATTCTCCACATTTGCTTCGCTCATTGCGCTGGTGGTTTTTTTGCTGGCATATTTTACTTCGCGGCAGTGGCAGTACCTGGCGCTGTCCGGGTTAGCCGGTTCGGTGGTGGCGATTCACATCCTGGCTTATGGCATCGCCCGTTTTAAGCGGCGTTATACCGCCGGCATCTGGCTGGTCGCCTGCGCCAAGATCGCCACCGTGATTTTAGTGCCGCTGTTTATTTCTGATTCCTGGTATCTTACCGTATTTCTGCTGGCGATCATCCCGGTCGAAATCGGTATGGCCGACCACGTGCGCCGCATACCGATTTTCCTGGTGCTGGATTTGCTGGGCGCGTCGGCAATGGTCGCGTCGGATTTACTGGCTTCTGCCGACCGTGTTGATGTTCTGGGCGAAAATCGCCTGGTATCGGGGTTGCTCATCATCGCCGCGCTGGTCATCTATCTTGCCTTAATGCTGTTTCTGCTCTGGTTTTACCGCTTGCGGAGGCAGTCGTCCCACCATACCCCCTTTAATCTCGCCACCCAACAGTCGTTAATCTTTACGATGATTTTCGCCCTGTCCATCGTGCTGGTGACCGGTGTGCTGATCGCCCAGATTCGCAACAACCAGATCGAACAGGTCGGACAGAACTTTGAAAACGTGGCGGAAATTTACGGCGAACGCGCGGCAAATATCCTCGATCAGCAGGTGAAAGACCTCGCCGGCCTTGCCCGGCTTGAGTCGATTCTGATCGAAGGGCTGAACGAATCGAACGCCGCCTACCCGACATCGGATTCTGAACGCCGCGTTTATCGCCAGGAACTCGCGCGCCTTTGGCAAACGGCTCAAGAACTCGACCCCTTTGTTTTGAACATTCGCAGCAACGCGATGACATTTGCCCTCAGCCGGTTTCGGGGCGATGCGCTGAACCACCAGAATCTATTCGTCACCAACCGGTACGGCAACCTGGTTGCTGCCCAGGGGGAAAAGCCGGCAGCCTTCAGTTATGATGACCAGGCATGGTGGGGGACGGCCTGGAATCATGGGCAGGGCGGGGTTTATGTCGGGGATTTACGACTTGAGCCGAACGCGGCGACATCCTTTCGTATCGCCGTCGGTTTGATTAACCCGCAGACGAACGAAACCGTCGGGGTTGTGACATCCACCTTTTTGCTTCGCAATTTGCAGCAGGATTGGCAGATCGCCAATGAAAACGTGCCGGGCGATTTACGGCTGCTTTCCCGCGACGGCGTGATTATCGCCGGAACCAGCAGCGATGAAATCGGGACCCGCATCGGCGAGAATTTCGCGCAGCAGTTCCCCCTGGGACAGGGCATCTTCGATTCCGACTGGCGTCTTGGTGTGGATTATCAGGGCAGGCCGGCAGTGCTGGGCGTGGCCCCCCTGCTGAATACGGAAGGCGTGCGCCTTGACGTGCCGCGCAGTTTGGGCTGGACGGTGGTGGTTAGCGATACCCAAGCGAATGCCCTGGCGGATGTCACGCGCTCCATCAAGGTCGCTACCCTGGTCGGTTTGATCGTGACCGGGCTGGGCATCCTGGCGGCGGTGGCGCTGGCCCGGATTATCACCCGCCCTATTGAAGACCTGACCCAGACCGCTACGCTGATCGCCGCCGGAAACCTGCATCAGCAGGCGCGGCCTGTCGGCCCCATCGAACTACGAATGCTGGCGGAGGCGTTTAATTCGCTGACCGCCCAACTACGAGATTTGATTAACACCTTGCAGAATCAGGTAGCGCAGCGCACGGCACAGCTCGAATCGCGTATTGAACAGCTTGCAACGCTCAACCGCATCACCCAGGCTATGGCCTCCATACATAATCTCGACCAGGCTTTACAGACCGTAGCGAAAGAGATGGTCAAATTGTTCGACGCGCATGACTGCGGCATCGCGCTGATAAACCATGATCGAACGGGGCTGACCATCGTCGCCAACTACTCGCCCGACCAAAGCCTGCCGGATAACGTTGGGCGTTTTATCCCGCTGGGTGAGGCCACTTCTTCCAACCCGGTCTTTTTTCAAGCCGAGTCGGTTGTGGTGTCCGACGCGCAGCACAGCCCCATGACCCAACCTATATATGAATTTCTCAGTCAACTGCGTACCGAGTGCATCATGATCGTGCCGCTGTTGGCGCGAGGTGAAGTGGTCGGAGCTATTGGGGTGGGTACGAACGACAAAAACCGCATGTTTACGGCGGCGGAAGTCTCGCTGGCCGAAACTGTAGCCGGCCAGATTACCGGGGCGATTGAAAGCGCCCGGCTGTATATGCAGGCTCAGGAAGCCCGCGCGGCGGCTGAGGCGGCCAATGAGTCAAAGAGCGTTTTTCTGGCGAACGTCAGCCACGAGTTACGAACCCCGCTGACTTCGGTGCTGGGGTTTGCCAAAATTATCCAGAAACGCCTGGATGACCGCATTTTCCCGCTGATTAACACCGATGATGTTCAGGTTAAACGCAGCGTGTATCAGATCAGCGAAAATATCAAAATCATTGTATCGGAAGGAGAGCGCCTGACGGCCCTGATTAACAACGTTCTCGATCTCGCTAAGATCGAAGCGGGTGAAGTGGAATGGGACATCAAGATGCTCAACATTGCTGAGGTGGTTGAGCGCGCCATCGCCGCCACCGCCGCTTTGTACGAGCAAAAACCCCTGCGGCGAATCGTTGATATTCAGGCCGATCTGCCCCTCATCCGGGGCGATCAGGATAAACTCATCCAGGTGATTGTTAATCTCATTTCTAACGCGGTTAAGTTTACAGACGCGGGGACGGTGATGTGCCGCGCCGTACAGGACGGCAATATGGTCGTCGTGAGTGTCATTGATACCGGCGTTGGAATCGCGCCGGAAGATCAGGCGGAAGTTTTTGAGAAGTTCAGACAGGTGGGCGACACCCTGACCGATAAACCCCAGGGAACCGGGTTGGGGCTTTCGATCTGCAAAGAGATCGTGGAGCGTCATGGAGGGCGTATCTGGGTGGAAAGCGCGGTCGGGCAGGGAAGCACATTTTCGTTTACGCTGCCCATTCCAGAAGATGTCCCTTCAAAAATGTGCCTGACGGCGATCAGCCGCGAAACCCTGCTTGAGCAGTTGGAACAGCAGGCGGCATCGTCTCAGCGGTCGCCGGATGACGGAACCAGGGCGAAGCGTGTCCTGCTGGTTGATGACGATACCGCCATCCGCGAGCTGTACCGGCAGGCGTTAAGGGCCGAAAATCATGTCATCATCGAGGCGGCAAACGTCCATGAGGCGCTGCGTATTATAGACAACGACATCCCCGATCTCATCGTCCTCGACATCCTCTTTCCTAGCGGGTCAGGGCTGGATGTTGCGACCCGGATTCGCCAGCAGCCGCGCACGATGGGCGTGCCGATTCTGGCGCTTTCCGTGCTGGAAGATCAGGAGGCCGGCTATCGCGCCAGGGTTGACCGTTATCTGGTCAAGCCGGTGGATACCGAACTCGTCCTCCGCGAAGTTCATGCCCTGATGGAACAGAAGGTATCACCCCAAAAAGTCTGCATCATAGAACCCGATGTCGAAGCTGTGTCCGTTTTTCGCGGCCTGCTGGAGCAGGCGGGACACGAGGTGCGCGTTTATTCAGAAATGGAGACATTATTGAACGACATCCGATCAGATCAACCCGATATGCTGATCGGCCCCGCTCCACTGCTGGCCGGCATCCCGGAAACGCTGCCGACCGAAAATATGACGACTTGTTTATATGTGGTGTTGTATTCATGATAAAACAGCAGACCGCCACGTTTTCGGCAGGGCTTGATGGTCTTGGCGCGATCAGAGATTTTGTGCGCGGATTTTTCGAATCGCTCGAAGTCGAGAGAGATGTCATTGATGATTTAATATTTGCTGCCAACGAGCTGGCGACAAATGTGATTAAATATGGATATAGTGGCGGGGTAGGCCGAATCGAAATTCGCGTCGCGTGTGATTCTGAATTCGCCAGCTTACGTATCCGGGACGAAGCGCCTTTATTCGATCCGACGCAGGCCAGTTCGCCTGATCTTACACTGCCCCTTGAGATACGACCATTAGGCAAAATGGGAATCTATCTGACGATGGATTATATGGATGATGTGCAGTACCACCCACTGGGTCAAACAGGAAATGAGATAACGCTAAAGAAGAAGCTGAGGAAGGAGACTTAACTTATGGAGATCAAAATTCAAGCGCACGATCAGAAACCGGAACTGGCCGTTATGACGCTCATCGGCGATCTGGACGGCTCTAACTTCCAGGATGTCATCAACGCCGCGCAGGCCGCACAGGTTAAGGGGGCGCGGTACCTGCTGATTGACATGACCGAAGTTCCTTTTATGGGCAGCGCGGGACTGGTTGCCCTGCACAGCATAACCCTGACGATGCAGGGTAAGCAGCCCCCCAGCACCGAAGATGGATGGGGGGCTTTCCGCGCGATTGCGGATACCATTGAGGCGGGGATGCAGCATCACGTAAAAATCCTCAATCCTCAGCCTTCGGTAGAGCGCGCGCTCGAAAAGTCCGGCATGAAGCAGTTCCTTGAAATTTTTACCGACCGTGAGCTGGCTTTGAGTTCATTCTAAGCCAGTGACCAAAGGTTTTCAACGAACTTGAGGCGGTCAGGATGGCCGGACGTGTTCTGGTTGACCATCCGGGTCTCAATCTCACACTGTAAG
>QUBZ01000067.1 GCA_014338005.1 Chloroflexota bacterium
GAATAGTAGACATACAAAGACCTCTGGTTGGCTTGCGATTTCACACTTCAAGCTTTACCAAAGGTCTTTCTTTTTCTCAACTACTGCCAAACTTCAGAAGAGGGCGAAAAGCCCTCTTTTTGTTGAATTTTGTCATTCGAGATGGGGCGCAGCGCGTGACCTTGCCCACGGCGGCGGGTACAATGTAGGAAAAATCCTTTCCTGAAATTGGAGCGTAGTTATGCCTTTTTCGATCTTAAAATCCCCGACCGATTTTCTCGAACAGGTGATACCTGTGCCGGAAGCCGACGCGCTGCGCGCTTACGAAAGCTGGTGGGAGTCCGAAGGCCGGGCGATTTCTGCGGCGGTTGACCGGGCCGGCACGCCCTGGCTGCGGATGCACGACCGTTTTGGCCGGCGCGTGGACGATATTTTGTTCCCGCCGGACTACTGGCGAATGCTCAAACAGGGCTACCGCGCCGGGGCGGTCTGGCGGGCGTTCGACGGCGGTTCGCTGGCGGCGGCCTACCGGGTAGGGTATATCACCGGCTTTTACGATACGGGGTTGTACTGCCCGTATACCGTGTCGCTTTCGACCGCCGTGCCGCTGGACAAATACGGCACGCCCGATTTGAAGGCGCGTTTTTTGGAAGCCCTGCTGCGGCGTGACGAGTCGGTGTGGCAGGGCGCAACCTGGATGACCGAGATTCGCGGCGGCAGCGACCTGGGCGCGAATGTGGACACGGCGGCGCGGCAGGACGGCGACCGCTGGCTGCTGACCGGCGAAAAATATTTCACCAGCAACGCCGGGGCGGAGGTGGCTGTTGTGGCGGCGCGTATCGAGGGCGGCAAACCCGGCGTGCGCGGGCTGGCGCTGTTCCTGCTGCCGCGCTTCCGCCAGGATGGGACATTAAACTATCACATCCGGCGGCTGAAGGATAAAATCGCCACCCGCTCCGTGCCGACCGGCGAGATCGAACTGCGCGACAGCGAGGCTTACCTGCTGGGCAAACCGGAATGGGGCATTTACCTGATTTTGGAAGTGCTGAACCTGTCGCGCATCGCCAACAGCGTCGCCAGTGTGGCGTTGGCGCAGCGGGCGCTGGCCGAGGCGCTGGTTTTCGCCGAGCAGCGCGTGGCATTCGGCAAACCGATCATCGAACACCCGCTGCTGCGCCGCCAGTTTGAAAAACACCTGGCGACCCTCCAGCGCGCGTTTGCCCTGGCCTGGGAGTCGGTCAAACTGGCCGATGCCGTCCGCGCCCAGACTCCGCCCTACGGCGACGCCTTTCACCTGTGCCGGCTGGTGATTCACCTGGCGAAATATTACACCGCCGAAGTGGCGGTGCAGGCGGCTAAGTGGGCGATGGAGGTCAACGGCGGGCCGGGTACGCTGGCCGAATACGGCGTCGAACGCTGGCTGCGCGAGGCGATGATTGTGGACATCTGGGAAGGGCCGCCGCACCGGCAGATTCTCGACGGCTTGGAAGTGATGGAGCGTAAAGGCGCGCATAAACTGCTGTTCGACCACCTGAACGCCGACCCCGCCGAACTGGAAGCAATGGACGCCCGCATCGAGGCGCATCTGGCGCTGCCGCAGGATGAAAAAGAGGCCGGCTCGCAGGAGCTTTTTGAAGCCCTGGCGGACTTCACAGCGCGGGCGCTGGCGGCGCAGCCGGCATAACCTGGCGCGAGAAAACAATCTATTCGGAGGCGGGTTTAAACCCGTCTCTGTACATACAGGGGGACTATATGGCAAAAGTTGCGCTCGTCACCGGCGCTTCAACCGGAATCGGGCGGCAGATTGCCGGGCTGCTGGCGAACAGCGGCTGCCGCGTTTTTGGCACCAGCCGCAGCCCGCAGGGGGAACGCCTGGATAACTTCGAGATGCTGCCGCTGGATGTCACGTCCGATGATTCGGTGCGGGCGTGTTTGGCGGCGCTGCTGGAACGCGCCGGACGGCTGGACGTGCTGGTGAACAACGCCGGGGTGGAACTGCTGGGCGGCGCGGAAGAAATCGGCGTGGACGAAGCGAAATGGATTTTTGAAACCAATTTCTTCGGCGTCATGCGCGTGACCAGCGCCGCGCTGCCGGTGATGCGGGCGCAGCAGAGCGGCTGCATCATCAACATCAGTTCGCTGGCCGGGGTGGGCGGCGCGCCCTTCCAGGGTTTGTACGTCGCCAGCAAACACGCCCTGGAAGGTTACACCGAATCGCTGCGTTACGAGGTCAAACCCTTCGGCGTGCGGGTGGCGCTGGTGGAGCCGGGTTTCTTTCGCAGCGAAATCGGCAGCCGCAAACGCCTGCCCGCCAGCCCCATCCCGGCCTACGACCGCGCGCGGGAACGGGTTTTGCAGCGCTGGCAGGCGCTGTACGAAGCCGGCCCGGACCCCGCGCCGGTGGCGCAGACCGTCCTGGCGATTGCCGATGGGCGTTCGGCGCGCTTCCGGCATTTCATCGGGCCGGAAACCTTCATGGCAGAGTGGAAATATATTGTGCCGGACTGGCTGGTGGAACAGCGAATGCGCTGGATGTTCGGCCTGGACGACCTGCTGATGGACACCCTGCGGCTCGTTCCGCTGCTCGGCACGGCGCTGTTGATCGGCGTGGCCGCCCTGGCGCGGCTGGGCAGCCGGCGGTGAAACGCGGTATAGTAGTTGCTGTGGGGTGAGATGACGCCCTATCCCACGATTACCCGCTTCAGAAAAAGAGGTCTTTTTCACCATGCCGACGTTGGTACGCGATGGCGTTGAACTGCACTACGAACTCGACGGGGAGGGCGCGCCGGCGGTGTATGCCTGTGGCTTCGGCGCGCACAGCAGCGACCTGCTGGCGCTGGGTTTGCGCGCGGCGCTTGGCCGGCACTACCGCCTGCTGACGGTGGACAATCGCGGCGCAGGGCAGAGCCGTGCCGCGCCCGGCACGACCGCCACCATAGACGATATGGCCGACGACATCGCCGCCATCCTCGACCATGAAGGGATGGGCGCGGCGCATGTGCTGGGCATTTCGATGGGCGGCTGCATCGCTAAAACGCTGGCGCTGCGCTACCCCGGCAAAGTGTTAAGTCTGGTCAGCGCCGTTTCGCTGGCTTATTCCGACCAGCCCAACCGGGGACAGTTTTTGCTGGAAAGCGGGCGCGAAATGCGTAACCGGGGCATCCCGCGCGATCTGCTCAACCGCTATAATGCCGTTTTTCTGCTGGGCGAGGATGTGTTCCGCGACACCGCTATTCTCGAAGCCTGGGTGAACGCCCCGCCCGACCCGCTGGAGATGGATCAGGCGGGGTACGACCTGCAAAAATACGCGCTGGAACGTTATGACATCCGCGACCGGCTGGGCGACATTCGGACGCCGACGCTGGTCATCAGCAGCCCGGATGACCTGCTCGTGCCGCCGCACTACCAGGACGAGATCGCCCGCCGCATCCCCGGCGCACAGATCAAACATTTTCCGGGCGGACATGTGTTTATGATGCTGCCGATGTACGCGGCGCAGTTCGTCGAGACGGTGATCGGGTTCTGGAAGCAGCACGAAACGGCGGCGTCCGCCGGGTGAATATTCCGTTGTGAGCAATATTTTTATATCGCCAGGGGGAAAATGGATATGTCGTTCGACCGTATCGTCAAGCTGCTGCTGATTTTTGCGCCGGTGGCCGTCATCGCGGAACTGGCCGGGGCCGACCCGGTGCTGGTGTTCGTGTTCGCTGCCCTGGGGGTGATTCCGCTGGCGGATTTGATCGGCGAGGCGACTGAAGAACTGGCGGTTCACACCGGCCCGAAGATCGGCGGGCTGCTAAACGCCACGCTGGGCAACGCCGCCGAACTCATCATCACCATTTTTGCGCTGCGCGAAGGGCTGGTCGAACTGGTGCGCGCGTCTATCACCGGCTCGATCCTGGGCAACCTGCTGCTGGTGTTAGGCCTGAGTTTTGTAGTCGGCGGGCTGAAAAACGGGATTCAACAGTTTGACCGGCGCACCGCCGGGCTGAACGCGACCATGCTCATCCTGGCGGTGATCGCGCTGCTGGTGCCATCCCTGTTCGATGTCGCGCTGGTAGAAAACCGCGTTGCCGAACTGGGTTTGAGCGAAGGTGTGGCGGTGGTGATGATCGTCATCTACGGCCTGAGCGTGTGGTATACCTTCCGCCAGGGCGACCCGCTCACCCGCGCGCCGGCCATCGGCGAAAGCCACCACGCGCGCTGGAGCGTGCGCTTCGCGCTGGGGGTGCTGGCGGCGGCCACCCTGGGCATTGTGTTCCTCAGCGAAGTGCTGGTCGGCGCGGTGGGACACGTGACCGAAACCCTGGGGCTGACCGAATTTTTCATCGGCATCATCATCATCCCGCTGGTGGGCAATGTGGCGGAACATCTGGTGGCGGTGCAGGTGGCCTACAAAAACAAGATGGAATTAAGCATGGCCGTTTCGCTGGGGTCGAGCTTGCAGGTGGCGCTGTTTGTCGCGCCGGTGCTGGTGTTCGTCAGCCTGCTGATGGGCGGCGAAACGCTGCTGCTGGTGTTCAACGGCTTCGAGCTGATCGCGCTGGTGGCGGCCTCGCTGATCGCGGCTTTCATCGCGCTGGACGGGGAGTCCAACTGGCTGGAAGGGGCGATGCTGCTGGCCGTGTATATGATTATCGCCATCGCCTTTTTCTACCTGCCGGCAGGTGCGTGAGGCCGCACATCACGCTAACGTACCTGCTTCCAGCAGGCAGAATTCCGGCACAGTCAGCCGGCCAGCGGCGGTTAGCCGGTTGAAGAAAGCCATATTGGCTGCCGTCACCATCTCCTCATATTACGTTACTACGTTACGCCCGTCGTTTATGCTCACTACAGCGTCATCAGGAAGGCGATCAGATCGGCGATGTCCTGCGCGGAAAGCCGGTCGGCATAATCAGGATACATCACGTTCCTGAAACCATCCACCACAAAACCGGACGGATCGGTGATGCTGGCAAAAGCGTAATCATGGGCGGACAGCCCTTCCACACGCCCGGCGGCGCGTTTGGCGAAACCGCTCAGGTTGGGCGCAACCATCACGCGGGAGAGCATCGGGCGGGTGAGATGGCAGCCGGCGCAGGCGGGTGCGCCGTTTGTCCCCAGGCGGAAAATTTCCGCGCCGCGTTCGGCATCCCCGACAAACGACTCTACAGACTGGTCGGCGCTGCTGACCATCACCAGAACGGCGATAAAAATGATGAACATCCCGATTCGCAGCATGATACTTCCCCTCCGAACAGCCTTCATTAAATGACAAATTGAAACCTGCCGACAGCGGTTTTAGGCCGATTCGTGATTGGGACTTCCTGTGGATAGACAGCTCCGCCAAAAGGCGGAGATATTGAGAGGAGAATGAATTGTCATGAATCGGCGGAGAATGCTATACTCCGTATTAATTCTTTTTGACGAACCAGTCGCAACAAGGCGAGGTGAGCGATGCCTACTATCCTGGCGCATGAAACACCGGCCCACACGGCGAACGCCTTACCGATCACGCTGCACGGCAAACTCATCGGGCGGGAAAAAAGCCTGGCGCAGGTGTATTCTCACTTAAAGACGCACAAAGCCGTCCTGATCTGCGGCGCGGCAGGCATCGGCAAAACCGCCCTGGCCGGGACGCTCGCCAGCGCCTATACCGAGCTGCCCGGCGGGGTGCTGTGGCTAAACGTTCACGACAGCCCGCTGGACGAGCTGATCGTGCGGGTCGGGCGTGCCTACGGCGATCTTGACATCGCCAACAGCGACGTGCCATCGGGCATGATCGGCGCGGCGGCCAGCACCCTGAACACACACAAACCGCTGCTGGTGCTGGACGGCAAACCCAACCTCCAGGCGGCAGCCGACTTCATCCGCCGCTGCGCCGATGGGCTGCCCGCGCTGGTGGTGGCAAACACCCCGTCGGAAGGCCCCTGGACGCCGATAGAAGTGGGGCCGCTGGAGGAAGAAGCGGCGGTCGCCATGCTGCGCGCCCTGGCCGGGCTGGAAGGCCAGGCCGGAATTGAGGACGACCTGGCCGAACTGGTCAGCATCCTGGATTATACGCCGCTGGCAGTCGCGGTGGCCGCCGGGACGATGCGGCTGGCAAAACAGACCCCCTCCGCCTACCTGGAAACTTTCGAGCAAATCCCCAGCAGTGCCGGCGCAGACGCCCAACTGCTGGCTCTGACGGTCGGTTTTCGCAGCCTGAACAGCGCCCTGCAAGGGCTGATGCTGATGATGGGCGCGCTTTTCACCGGCGGCGGCTCCGGCGAACTGCTGAGTCTGGTCAGCGGCGCGCCGCCGGAAACCATCCAGCAGGTGATGACGATGCTTTCCGCCAGCTATCTGGTAGACCGCTTCGAGCGGGGCGACGCACCCTACTACCGGCTGCACGAGGTTACGCGGTCGTTTGCCGAAACCTGGCTGCGTAGTTCCGGGCGGCTGGAGTCGCTGCAAATGAAGGTGCGCGATACGCTGGTGGAGTATGTCAAAAAATATAGCGGCAGCCACGACCGGCTGGCGGCGGAGATGGATAACATCGTGGCGGCAGCCCGCTGGAGCGCCGACAGCGGCGACCGGGACGCGGTGAACCAACTGGTGGTCGGTCTGATGCAGGCCGGCGATTTTGTCAACGAAGGCGGGTACGTTTACGAACTGCTGGCGCTGCGCCGTCTGGCGGCCAGCTTCACCACCGCTTTTCCGGCTTATCCGCCACCCTCGCCGCCGGAGAGCGCCGAACCCGCCCCGCCATCGCTGTGGGACCGGGCGGCGCGCGCGCCGGAAGCTATATCGGGGGCGGTCATCCCCGGCGAAGATGAAGAAGATTTTGATGAAGAGCCGGAAGCCGAACTGGATGAAGAAACGTTTGAGGACGAACTCGAAGACGAATTTGAAGAAGAGTTTGAAGACGAAGAAGATTTTGACGAACAGGAAGAACTTGAAGACGCCACGCTGACCGGCATTGTTACCGAAACGCTGCCGGAAGGCGAGGCCGGCGAAATCGCCCGGCTTCAGGCGGCGCTGCGGCTGGCCCGCCAGCAGGGCGACGGCGCGCGTAAAATCGAGCTGCTGGCCGAAATCGGCGAGCGCCTGACCGAACAGGGGCAGCACAACGAGGCGATTCCGATCTATGACGAACTGCTCTCCGACTACGAGGCGCTGGACGAAACCGAGGAGATGCTTAAAACACTGGATACCCTGTCCGCGCTGATGGTCAAAACCGAAAATTCCGGCGCGGCGGTGATGCACGCCACACGGGGTATTCATCTGGCCGAGGAGCTGGACGACGAAGAAACCCATATGCACCTGCTGATGACGCTGGGGGATGCCCGGCAGCAGCTTGGCGACAGCGGCGAGGCGGTGCGCGCTTACGGGCAGGCGCTGGAAATCGCCCGCAACCGGGATGACAGCCAGAACGAAGCGCTGGTTCTGTACAAACTGGGCGGCGCGCAGCTGGACAACAGCGACCCGGACGCCGCCGCGCAAACCTGGGAGCAGGCGCTCCGGCTGTTCCGAACGCAGGGCAAACGCGATTATGAAGGCCGGGTGCTGGGCAGCCTGGGAACGGCCTACGGCGAACTGGGGCGCTGGACGGAGGCCATCAACTTCCATACATCGGCGCTGCACATCGCCCGCGAAGTGAAAGACAAAGAGGAAGAGGCGCTGCAGCTGAGCAACCTGGGTTATGCGGCGGTGGAGGCCAACCAGCTTGGCGAGGCCGTGCTGCGCTACCGGCAGGCACTGCATCTGGCTTACCAGGCCAACAACCGGGAGAACATCGTCAGCGCCATCGTAGACCTGACGCGGCTGCTGGTGGAAAGCCGGCGGCATCTGAGTATCGCCGAAGTGCTGATTGACGAGGCGGCGGCGCTCGAACCCAACGACCGGGACGTGATCCGCCTCAAAGAGCGTGTGACCAACGAAAAGCTGATGGCGCAGGCCGCCGGCGTCCAACTGCTGCCTGTCAACGGCACGCCGCAGCAGTATGCCGCCAACGCTTATACGCTGCTTGAGGGATGATGCGCCGGCTTTTTCTGGGCAGTCGGGGCAGCGCCATTCGGTCGCATAACCTGCGGGCGATTCTGTTGGCGCTGCTGCGGTACGAGCCGGTTTCCCGCGTGCGGTTGGCGCAGGTAACGCAGCTTTCCAACACCACCATCACCAACCTGATCGCCGAACTGCTGGAACAGGGCGTGGTGGCGGAGGACGCCCCCGAATTAAACGAGCGCCGCGCGGTGGGACGCCCACAGACGGCGCTGCGTCTGGTCCCGGACTCGCGTTATACGGTTGGCGTTCACTTCGATGTAGATCAAGTGCGGGCTGCCGTCGTCAACCTGCGCGGCCAGCCGCTCCGCTCCGGCGCGCATCCCCATTCCTTCGACCAGACGCCGGAAACCGTGCTGGCGGAAACCGCCGCCCTCGTCGAACGGCTGGCGGCGGGGCTGGATGAGCGGCGTTTTATCGGCCTGGGCGTGGGCGTTTCCGGGCTGGCCGACCCGGCGACCGGTGTCAATGTTTTCGCGCCCAACCTGGGCTGGCGCGACGTGCCGGTAGCCGAGTGGTTTTCGCGCCGGTTTGGGCTGCCGGTCTGCCTGGATAACAACGTGCGGGCGATGGCGCTGGGCGAAACGCTGTTTGGGGCCGGGCGCGACGCGCACGCGCTGGCGTTTGTTTATGCCCGCATCGGCGTGGGCGCGGGTTTTGTGGTCGGCGGGCAGGTTTACCGGGGCAGCGGCGCGGGCGCGGGTGAAATCGGCCACGCGACCATCCTGCCCGACGGCGGCGAAGCCTGCCGCTGCGGTAATACCGGCTGCCTGGAGACGCTGGTTTCCGAACCGGCCATCCTGCGGCTGGCCTATCAAATCGCCGGTGACTATCCCGGCGGGCATCTGGCGCAGGCGCTGGCGAACGGCCAGGGGGCGTCCATCGAGCGCGTGTTCGCCGCCGCGCGCGCCGGGGACGCGCCATCCCGCGCCATGCTGGCCGAACGCGCCCGCTACATGGGCATCGCGCTGGCGAACCTGGTCAACATCCTCAATCCCGATCTGATCGTGCTGGGAGGTCTTTTCGACCAGGGGCAGGATTTGCTGCTGCCGGGCGTGCGGCAGACCATTCGGGAACGGGCGTTCGCGCATCTGGGCGAGCGCGTCGAACTGCGGACGGCCACTTTTGGCGCGCTGGCGGGTGTGGTCGGCGCGGCGGCGCTGGCGATAGACGCCTTTTTCTACCGGCACGAGACGGCCTATTCCGCGTAAATCGGTTCTCATCAGGGCGCAAGGCCTGCGTCCCTACAGAGACATTTCGCTGGCTTGTTAAAGCCTTCAGATGCGTTTATCCTGGAAGTATGCTCCACAGCGCTTCTACGACTTTGCGTTAAAACATTTGCGTTTTAACTCGGCACTCAGCACTTGGAACTCGGAACTTTTTTCAATGCAACTGCGAGCCGGAATCGCCGGTATTCTGCTGATCGTATGCAGCGCGGGGTGTTACACCCAGGGTTTAAGCACCGACCCGCCGCGTTTGACCCCCGCTGCGCCCCCGCCCGCCGACCCGCCGGCACAAACGGCGCTTCCGACATCCATGCCGCCAACCGCCATACCGGCGCCGGCCACTGCGGCAGTGTTCGCCGGCGCGCGCATCCACACCGTACAGAGCGGTGAAACGCTCTACCAGATCGCCCGGTTTTACGGCCTGACGCCGGAAACGCTGGCCGCCGCCAACGCCATCACCGACCCCAGCCGGATACTGGTCGGGCAGATTCTCGCCATCCCCGACGGCGGCCTGGCCGTGCCGACGGCCATCATCCCCACCCTGGCCGCAGCGATAGACCTCCCGTTGGTTTCCCCGGCTGCCCCGGTTGTGCCGCCGCCGGCCGCTCTGCCGCCCACACTGAACGGCGTGCTGCTGGAAGAAATCATCGTGCTGCCGGAAGCAGCGCGCCAGAACATCCGCAGCATCTTCGCCGCCGGGATGGCGCTGGGCCGGAACCCGCGCGCTTTCTCCAAACTGGGCGACAGCATCATCGAAAACCCGCATTTCCTGGCGCGTTTCGACGGCGGGCCGTACAACCTGGGGGAATATACCGCGCTCCAGCCGGTGATTGATTATTTCGCCGGGTCGTTTGGCCGGCAGGGGGCGGCGGTGCGGCGCGGGCTGCACTCGTGGTCGGTGTTCGACCCCATGTTTGCCGACAAAAGCCTATGTTATGCCAACGAGTCGCTGCTGGCCTGCGAACTGCGGCTGCATAACCCCAGCCTGCTGTTTGTGCGTTTAGGCACGAACGATGTAGGCGTGCCGGAGTCGTTCGAGCGCAGCCTGCGGCGGGTGATCGAGTTTTCGATCCGCAGCGGCGTGATCCCCATCCTGACCACCAAAGCCGACCGCTTCCGCGACCCGCTGGACACCAACAACGGCATCATCCGGCGGCTGGCGCTGGAATACAATGTGCCGCTGTGGGACTTCGACCGCATCGCGGCCACGCTGCCGGGGCGCGGCCTGGCCGCCGACGGCGCGCACCTGACCACCTTTTTCGCCCACGATTACACCCAACCGGAGGCGCTCCAGCGCGGGCATGGCGTCAGCAACCTGACTGCGCTGATGATGCTGGATGCCATCTGGCGGGCGACCACGCCGGGCTGAGCAAGGCCGCAAAAAGTGAGCGGCACGGACGCCGAATTTTTAATATAATAATTATCTAGGCGCAATCTGGCCGTTAGACAGATGCCGTAGAATGGAAAATCATTGCCCCGGTATGGCGGGATCAGGGAGGGAGCGGCGTGTCATCTTCATTGATCGGGCGTAAGCTCGGCAAATATGAAATTGTCGAACTGGTCGGCCAGGGCGGGATGGCAACCGTTTATAAGGGCTACCAGGGGGATATTGACCGCTACGTGGCGGTCAAGGTGCTGCCGCCGCATCCGGGGCTTGACCAGCAGTTTATCGAACGCTTCCGCCTGGAGGCGCGGACGGTGGCGCGGCTTCAGCACCCGCACATCCTGCCGCTGTACGACTACGGCGTGCAGGACGACATTCTTTATCTGGTGACCGCTTATGTCGAAGGCGGCTCGCTCAATGAACGCATTCATCGGGGCAAAATGCCGCCCGGCGAGGCCGCCCGCCTGCTGCGCCAGATGGCCTCGGCGCTGGATTTCGCCCACCGCCAGGGCATCATCCACCGCGACATCAAACCGGATAACGTGCTGGTAGACCGCGAGGGTCATGTGCTGCTGGCCGACTTCGGCATCGCCAAGCTGGCCGAAGGCGAAGCCCGCCTGACCGTGACCGGCGGGCTGGTCGGCACGCCGGCTTATATGTCGCCGGAGCAGGGGCGCGGCGAAACCGTGACCGGCAGCGCCGATATTTATTCGCTGGGCGTGGTGGTGTACGAAATGCTGACCGGCAAACAGCCGTTCACGGCCTCGACGCCCATGCAGGTTGTCCTCAAACACATGACCGAGCCGGTTCCGAGCGTGCGCGCCGAAACCGCCGGGCTGCCGCCGGCGCTGGAACCGGTTATGCAGCGGGTGCTGGCGAAAGACCCGGAAAGCCGCTACCGGACGGCGATGGCCTTCGCAGAAGACTTCGAGCGCGCCATCCAGGGCGCGGTGGATACCAAACCGGCGGTCGCGGAAGGTGTGCCGACCACCACCCCCGGCGCGCTGCCGCCCATCAACCCCAACCTGACGCCGCCGCCGACCACCGTCATCGTCCAGGAGCGCGGTTACAGCCCACTGGTGCTGCTAGGCGGTTTTGGCATCATCGCTTTGCTGGTGGTGGTGGTGGTCGTGCTGGTTTTGAACAGCCAGCGCGATGCCCCACCGTCGCTGCCGCCCCCGCCGACCGATGCCGTCCGCGTCACGCAGGCGGCGGTCGTGCCGCCGCCCCCGGCGCAGACCTTCGGGCGGGCAAGTTATACCACCACCGATTCCCTGGGCGATACGCTGACGCTGACGGTGCAGAACGTCAAACCGCCTGCTGCCGGGCGCGTGTATGCCGCCTGGCTGAAAAACACCGTCACCGGCGATACCATGCTGCTGGGCGAACTGGCGGTAGATGCGCTGGGCAGCGGCGCATTAGCGCCTTACATTGACCCCGATGGCCGCCCCTTGTTCGCGCTGTATAACGCCATCGCCATCACCGACGAGCCGCGTATGGCCGAAACGCCGACCGGCGCAGTCGTCTACAGCGCCAGCGTGCCGCCGGAATTAATGGGCGCGCTGACGGAAATCCTGCTGCGCTCTGAAGATGGTTTTGCGGTGGGCGCGGCGGTTTCCGGTTACGGCGGCGGCGGCCAGGACTCCGGCACGAAGGGCAGCCTGCTGGACGGCGCGCTCATCGAGGCGCAGACCGCCGCCCAACACGCGGGTTTCGCCGCCGGCTCCAACAATATCGGCGGGATGCACACGCACACCGAACACACCATCAACATCCTGAACGGCACGACGGTGGATTATAACCGCAGCGGGCGGGGTGAAAACCCCGGACGCGGCGTGGGTGTGGTGCGTTTCCTCGATCTGATCGAAGCGCAGTTGGACGCGGTTGCGGACGCGCCGGCGGCCTCGCGCAGCCTGCAAAGCGACCTGGAATTTATCCGCGCCTGCACGCAGAACGTCCGCCAGTGGATAGGCGAAATCACCGCGCTGGACGAAGCGGTGCTGGCCGCCAGTGATGTAGCCGAAGTAGCCGATGAGGCGGCGCGGGCGGTCGAACTGGCCGAAACGATCATCGGCGGGGTAGACCTGAACGGCAGCGGCCAGGTCGAGCCGTTTGAGGGCGAGTGCGGCCTGGAACAGATTCGCACCTTCGGCGCGCTGGTCAGCACGCTGAACCTGACGGAGGGCAATGTTCTGGAATGACCATGCGCCTGTAGAAGATGTTTCGACGCCATCTGCAACGGCATTTAACCCAGGGGGAAACGATGCGAAAACTGCTGCTGTGCGCCCTGCTGCTGGCGGCGGCCTGTGTGCCTGATCTGTCTCAGGGGCCGCCCGCCACCGGATTCGCGCCCATCCTGCGCGACGCGCCGACCGGCACGCCGGTCGCCTGGGTCGAAAGCGAGACGGCCATCACCCTGGAAAACGCCGACCGGCTGGCACGGTTGGGACGCCTGGACGCGCCGGAAGCGCCCAGCACGGTTTTTGCCTATGCCTTTTCGCCGGACGGCGCGCGGCTGGCCGGGCTGAACAATACCCATTTGATGGCCTGGAATCTGCTGAGCGGCGAGCGAGTCTTTTATACCGACCGCGCGGACGCGCTGAATGTTTATTATGCGCCGGACAAGGACGAAATTTACACCCTGGATGCCGACGGCACGCTGCGGATCTACAACGCCGACACCGGCGCGCTCAAAGAAGAAATCAACGGCCATCCCCTGTTCGACGGCGCGGCGGCCTATGATGCCGAAAACGGCCTGCTGGCGTTGGGCGCGTCCAACGGCGAGATAAAGGTATGGGACGCGGCGGCGCGGCAGGCGCTGGCGACCATCAAAGCGCACGGCGCGCCGGTGGTCGCCCTGGCGTTCGCGCCCGATGGGGAACTGCTCGCCAGCGGCGGGCAGGATGGTCGGGTGACGGTGTGGGACTGGCGAAACCGGGAACGCGCCGCCGACCTGGAAACCCTGGCCGGGCGGCTGGTTTTTTCGCCGGATGCCGTTCAGCTTGCTGCCGCCACCACCGCGCAGGTCGAGCTGTGGGGCTGGAAAGCCGGCGCGCGCAAACGCATCTTACAGACCGGCGTGGGCGGCGCTGCCGACGTGCTGAAGTACGCGCCGGACGGCAGCTACCTCATCAGCGGCGGGCGTGCGCCGAGTGCCAGCCTGTGGAATCCGCAGACCGGCGATCTGGTCGTCAGCCTGCCGGGCGTGGGCGGCGATACCACCTCGGCAGATTTTTCACCGGACGGCGGGCTGCTGGTGACGGCGGTGCTGGGCCAGCCGGTTTCGCTGTGGAATCTGGCGCAGGTCAGTGCCGATACGCTGGCCCGCGCCAACCTGGAAACCGGTGCGCAGGTTTTTGAGGCCGCCTGGACGCCGGACGGTTTTCTGCTGGCGCTGTTCGAGACGGCGGGGCCGGTGCAAATCTGGGGCATCCCGCCGAAAGAAAGCGGCGGTTAGGGCGAAATCACCGAAAAATTTAAAAGGCGCGGAGGAAATTTTATCCGCGCCCGGAACGCTCAATCCTGGACGCCGGTATCCTCGTCTTCGGGCTTCAGCTCCCATACTTCGCTGGCGATGTCAATATACAGCCGCCCGTCCAGGTGGTCAATTTCGTGCTGGAAAACCCGCGCCAGCCAGTCAGATGCTTTGATACGCTGAGGCTTGCCGTACCGGTCAAGCCCTTTCACAACCACCTGCTGGTGGCGGCTGACCCTGCCGACATAACCGGGAATAGACAAACAGCCTTCGACGCCTTCCACCATTTCCTTGCTGGTTTTGATGATCTCCGGGTTGACGAAAACGTACAGCTTCCCAGCTTCGTCGCCATATTCGGCGCGGCTTTCCTCGTCGTCCGGCAGGCGCACCACGATTACACGCTGGCTGACGGCCACCTGCGGGGCGGCCAGCCCCACGCCGGGGGCATCCAGCAGGGTTTCTACCATATCATCTACCAGCACTTGGAACTTGCTGTCAAAACTCGTCACGCGATGAGCTTTTTTACGCAGGATGGGGTTGTCGGGTTGGATAATTTTGCGGACTGCCATTCTCGAACGCTCGTCTGTTTAACCGGTTTCAGGTTTTCTATTGTACTGCATATGGCCCGGTTTTTGCCGGGTCAATCGTCGCGCCGGACGCGCGGAATGCCGGGCGGGCGGGTGCTGTCTGCCGGGCCGGACGCCGACGGCGGCGGGCGGCCTGCCGGCGGGTTGGGGTTAACATCCTGGGCGGCATCCTTCAGGCTGTCGTGGTAAACCGACAGGTAATCTAGGATGGCCTGGCGCTGGCGTTTGGCTTCTGCCTCCTGCCGGCGCTGCTCCACCTGCCGCCGCCGTTCCGAAATTTCGCGTTGAATCCGCTGCGGATAATACACATTCTTAAAAACTTTGGCGTTCTGGACTTCCGTGCCGGTCAGCAGCAGTTTAACGTCGCCCATCTTAAACAGGCTGTTCACCAGGCCGCTGGTGTCGGAAATAACGTTATCAATCTGCGCCAGCAGGATTTGATCTTCGCGGTTTTGCAGCCACAGCGGGCGCTTGTGGATGAGGGAGACGGTTTCGTCGCCGATGATATACATATCGTTGCGCCAGTCCCAGTCGGCGGTATAAAAGGTCACGATGCCCAGGATAATGACAAACGCGGCCATACCGATCCCTGCTGCCCCCAGTGTCGAATCGCCGGACAGGCGTGAGGCCGACACCATAAACAAAACCAGCCCGGCCAGGATGATGACCGAGGGCAGCAGCACGTGGGCGAACCAGACCAGATAGTGTTTGCGGTAAACGATCTGCCCTTTTTCGTTGATGGAGCGCATCCGCAGGAAACCCCCGCGCCGGACGCTGCCGCTGCCGGCGGGGGCCTCCTGTTGGGGCGGTTGGGCGGGGGCGCGACCCAGGAATTCGTCCACCTCCTTACGCATGGATTCGCGGTTCTGGTGGGCGATGGCCTGCTGGTGGCGGCTGCGATTGGTGAAGATGATGTTCTGGACGGCGCGCGGGTCGGGGACGGTTTCCAGCACCAGGTTGCGCGTATCACCGGACGTTTTGATGATGATCTGGCCGTAACCAAACAGCCGCGCGAAGGGGTCGGTAGGCGGAATGGCGATGTTCACTTCACGGACGGAGGCGATGGGTATCTCGCTGATATTGGTAGATACGGTGCGAATGGTGCGCCGGATGCGGATCACGCGCTGGTCGGTGATAACCACCTCATCGTTGCGCCATTCCACGTACAGGTAAATCACCAGCAGTCCCGGCACAACGAAACCCAGGCCGGCCAGCACCACCGACAGACCGGGAAGCGATTCCCCGGCCAGGGAAGCCAGCACGAACAGCAGCGCCGCAGCGGCCAGGGGCAGCCACAGGTAGCCCGCGAAAGCCCACCAGTGCGCCCGGAAGGAAGCCAGCACTTTTTCGCCTTCGCGCTGGCTTTTAAAAGCCCGGCGCAGCGAGTCGCCGCCGAGCGGCGTTTTGGGAAGCTGCAAGCTGTTCTGGATGTCTGGGCGGTCGGCGATGAGGGCCGTAAAACGCTGGCGTTCGATAAAAACCACAATGGCTGTTTCGACCACCCGCAGCGTGACCGAAGCGGTGGTTTCGACAAAAAGGGCGGACTCGTTGACGTAATGGCCGGGGGAAACCGTGCCGATCTCGAAACTCTGGCCGTTGGCCCCCGCCTGGCTTAACACGCCGCGCCCGGAGACGAAAAAAAACAGTCCCGCGTTGGGCTGCCCCTCTTTAAACACCAGCTCGCCGGCCTCGAAGCGCAGCACCTGGGCGGCGTTCGCCACGTATTCCAGCTGTTCCGGCGAAAGCCGCGCCAGCAGCGGCAGCCGCCGGAGGTGAGAAACCACAAAACGGTCGGCCATCCTCGCAGACACTCCGCATCTCATCTATTTTGATTGTAGCGCATTTTTAAGCGCCCGTCGTCATGACTCGTCGGCGATGAACTCCCCGGCGGACAGGGCGACATAACGCGAAAAATAGCGGATTAAATCCTGCCGCTCCTCGCCGGTCAGCATACTTAAAACGGCGCGCAGGTAGACCAGCACATCGGCCTGCACCGCCAGAAAGCGTTCCTGCCCGGCCTGGGTGAGCGATACGACGACCGAACGCCGGTCGGAAGTATGCGGCTGGCGGCTGACCAGCGGAGGAGTCATCGCCTCCAGGCGTTTGACCATGCCGGTCATAGTCGCGTTGGTGAGGTGATGCAGCCGCGCGATCTCCCCGATAGGGCAGCGGCCACCCTGTTCGACCAGCGTCTTTAGCACGTAAAACTGGGGCGGCGTCAGTTCGTGGGCGGCCAGGTTGGCGGCCAGCCGTTTTTCGGCGTCCAGCACCACACGGAACAGCAGCGTCCAGAAGATCGTGACATCGTTCTCCAGATCAGAAACCACCGGGAAAACCTGCCTGATTCAAGATTTATTTGCAGAAGTTTTGGTACAGTGTAGCGTTTTTGGCAGTCTGGCGCTAACCGGAAAAGTTTGCGCGAGCTGGTCAGGCTCGCGCAAAAACAAGGAGGGAAAAGCGTCTTGGGAATTTTCAGTCGAGGGTCGCCAGCACGTCCAGCATTTCCTGGATTTTCGGCCAGACGCGCTCGTCCGGCATCAGCCATTTGTGGCGGATGATCCGGCTGCGGTCGAGCAAAACCAGTCCCGGATGGTCGGTCATGTTATAACGCCGGTGTACCTCGCCGCTGACATCGGCCAGCAGCGGGAATTCCAGCGGCGTGGGGCTGCTGATGTAAAAACCGTACAGCATGTGCGGCTGGTCGCAGATCACCAGGCCGACGTTAAAGCCCTCCCGAATGAAGGTGCTGGCATGGCGCTGGAGCCAGATAATCCGGCGGATGCTGGCCGACAGCCAGATGTCGCCCAAAAAACCCAGGATCAGACCCCTGGCTCCCATCAAATCATTCAGCTGGCGGCTCGTTTGGTTATGGTCGCCCACCCGGAAGTCCGGCGCTAAAGTGTGCAGGTGTGGGCCTAACTCAAGCGTGTTGAGCATAAAACCATCCTTCTTTCGTTAACTAAAACCATTATAACGGCGATTTTCACAATTTTGCATTAACTCTTTTGGCCTATTTGCGGCTTTTAAGGGACGTTACGCCCGTAATGCTGTTACAATTTACGAAAGGGCAGCATCAGAATTCAGGCTGCACAATTGAGCTATGCTCTTAAACCAAGAACATCTCAGCATCATTCGAGAAAACAGCCGCGACGAGGCCGCCTACCGGCGCATCATGGCCGTGTTCGATTCGCTGGCCCGCGATCCAGAGGCCGACCGCCTGCGACAGGCGTTTGAAAACTCGCCCAATCCGCTTTTCGCGGTCGGGCGTGACGGGCGCATCGTCGGCTGCAATGCGGCCTGCGCCAGCCTGTTCGACCGCCAGCCAACCGGCCAATCTTACCAGGATTTGCTGTGGGCGAAAAACGGTGCGCTTCAGCGGCAGGTCGAAGCCGTTTTTGAGGGCCAGTCGTTTGACAATGTGCCGATCACCTACCGGGGCGCGCGCGGCCAGGCGCGTTTTATGGTTTCGCGCCTGTATCCGGTGTGGGATGCCGACGGGACGGTGCGCGAGTGCGTATTCGCCAATACGGACATCACCGAACGCAAGCGCCGAGAGGATGCTCTGCGCCGGCGCGAGCGTTTTATCCAGCGCCTGCTGGAAACCAGCCCGGCGCTGGTTTACATCTACGACCTTCAGGAGGAGCGCAGCGTTTACATCAACCGGCAGGTCGGCCACATCCTGGGGTACACGCCGGAGGACATCCAGGCGATGGGCAGCGAAATTACGCCCCGGCTGATTCACCCGGACGACCAGCCGCGCCTGCTGGCGGCGCGGTGTGTCCTGGCGCAAGCCAGTGAGCGCGAGACGGTCGAATTTGAGTTCCGCATCAAAAAAGCCGATGGAAGCTGGCGCTGGCTGTACTCCCGCGAAAGTGTTTTTATGCGCTATCCCGACGGCAGCCCACGCCAGACTCTTGGTACGGCGGTGGACATTACCGAACGCAAACAGGCCGAAGCGGCGCAGCGCCAGCAGGAAGCCTTCTTCAGCACCGTTGTGGAGACGGCCCAGGAAGGTATCTGGATTGTGGATGCCGCGCTGCGGACGCTTTACGTTAACCGGCGGCTGGCCGATATGCTGGGTTTCTCGCCGAGCGAAATGCTGGATCAAAACCTGCTGGAGTTCCTGGATCAATCCGGTATGGGGCTGACCGCCGAGCAGCGCGAGACGCTGTGCCAGGCCGTCGTGACCGATGGCAGCGCGCGGTATGATGTGGAAATGCGCCGGCGGGATGGCGCGCCGCTGTGGCTGATGGCGTCGGTCACTTCTCTGACCGATACGAACGGCCAGCCGACCGGCTATCTGGCGATGGTGATGGACATCACCGAACGCAAGCAGGCCGAGGCCGACCTGCGCGCGGCCAGTGCCTACCATCGCAGCCTGATCGAAGTGAGCGTTGACCCGCTGCTGGTCATTTCACCGGATGGCCTGATCGTGGATGTGAATGTAACGGCGGAGATCGCTGCCGGTTTGCCGCGCTCAAAACTGGTCAACACCCGCTTTTCTGCTTACTTCACCGAGCCGGAGCAGGCGCGTGCCCTGTACGAGCAGGCGAAAGCGGCGGGGCGCGTCAAGGATGTTGAGCTGGCGCTGCTCCGCCGCGATGGCACGGCGCTGGAGGTCGTTTGCAGCGCGGCAGTCTACCGCGATGAAGAAGGCAGCCCGCAGGGAATCTTCGCTTCTCTGCATGACATCACCGAACGCAAGCGCGCAGAAGATGCCCTGCGCCAGAGCGAAGCGCGCAACCGCGCCCTGCTGGAAGCCATCCCCGATCTGATAATACGTTTTTCGCCGGATGGCCGGTATGTGGATGTCAAACCCGCCAGCTACTTCCAACCGCTGCTTCCGGCTGAAGAATTAATCGGCATGAACGTGCGGGACGTGCTGCCCCCTGACCTCGTGCCGCCCTTCCTGGCCTATCTAAAACAGGTGCTGGAAACCGGGGAAAGTGTGGTTTACGAATACGAGATCGCCAAAGAATCAGGAACGCGCATCTACGAATCGCGCCTGGTTCCGTGCGGCGATGCTGAAGCCCTGAGCATCGTGCGCGACATCACTGCCCGTAAGCACGACGAACTGGCGCTGCGCCAGCATTCCGAGCGGCTGCGGAAGGTGCTTGAGGAAATGCCGGTGATGCTGGATGCTTTTGACCGGCAGTTGAACATCGTCTTTTGGAACCGCGAGTGCGAGCGCGTAACCGGCTACAGGGCCGATGAAATCATCGGCAAACCGCGCGCTTTGGAAATACTTTATCCCGACGCAGACCAGCGCGCGCGTATGCTGGAAGTCTGGCATCAGGTCGGGAGTCAGTTCCGGGACGCCGAATGGCCGCTGACCTGTAAAAACGGCGAGGTCAAAATCATTTCCTGGTCGAACGTCGCCGACCACTGGCTGCTGTCCGGCTGGGAATTCTGGTCTATGGGCATTGACGTAACCGAGCGTAAACGGGCCGAGGCGTTCCTGCGCGAAAGCGAGGTGCGCTTCCGGGCAGTTTTTGACGCCTCCGCCGTTGGCATCGCCATCGGCGACCCAGAGGGATACCTGTTGTTTATCAACCCGGCTTTTTGCGAGATGCTCGGCTACCGGGACAGCGAACTGACCGGCCTCCATTACAGCCAGATCACCCACCCCGACGATCTGCCGGCGGAGCGAGAGCTGATCGCTGAACTGGTGCGGGACGAGCGCGATTATTATCAGATGGAAAAACGTTTCGTCCGGCAGGACGGCACGATCTTCTGGACGCGCATCAGCACCTCGGCCATCCGGGACGGCGACGGCCAGATTCAGCACCTGCTGGCGCTGGCGCAGGACATCACCGAAGCGCGCGCCGCCGCCGAGAAGGCACTGGAACTGGCGACCGAACGAGAGCGTGTGCAGTTAGTCACCAGTTTTATCCAGAACGCCTCGCATGAGTTCCGCACGCCGCTTTCGATCATCAACACCAGCGTCTACCTGCTGGAACGTATCACCGACCTGGAGGCCCGGAAATCGCAGTACGAAAAAATTAACCGGCAGGTTAAACACCTGACTACGCTGGTGGAAAACCTGCTCACCATGTCGCGCCTGGACACCGAAACGCAGCTAAACCGGCAGCCGACCGACCTGAACGATATGCTGCGGCAGGCCGAAACCGCGTTACAGAGCGCCATCAACCAGAAGCAGCATCGCATCCGGCACGAACTGGACGAAAACCTGCCGCTGATCCCCGCCGACCGCGAAAAGCTGCACATGGCGCTGATGAACATCCTGTTTAATGCGGTGCGTTTTACCCCCAAAGGGGGCGAGGTGACGCTGCAAACCTACCGCCAGAAAAACGAGGTGGTCGCGGCAGTCCACGATACCGGGGCGGGCATCTCGCCGGAGGCGATCCGGCGCATCTTCGAGCGGTTTTACCGAGAGGACACGACGCACAGTTCGACCGGCTTCGGGCTGGGGCTGCCGATTGCCAAAAAGGCGATTGAACTGCACGGCGGGCGCATTGAAGTCGAAAGCGAAATCGGGCGCGGCAGCGTCTTTCGGGTGGTGCTGCCGCTGAACCAGCCCTGATGCGGTTTCCAGTCACAAAAAAGACCCCGGTTAATGGCCGGGGTCTGTGATTAGCCGTTCGCGCTTCAGGCCAGGGCGTCGTAGCCGGGGCCTTCGGCAAAAAAGGCATAGTTGTACTGGATGTCCTCCGTCAGGTCGAACACCTCGCCGCCCTCGTAGGTCACTTCCTGCTTGGTATCAAACGGGATACGTTTCTGGCCGGCATTCATCGTATAGGCTGACGGCACTTCTTCTTCGATGAAGATGGCTTCGTAGGGGCATTCGGGAATGCACGCGCCGCAGTCAATGCAGGTGTCGGGGTCAATGAAGTACCAGGGCCATTCGTTTTCCGGCTTGCCAGGCACGATGCATTCCACCGGGCAAACTTCTACACAGGCGCCGTCGCGCAGGCACAGGCTGGTGATGATGTGAGTCATCTATGGAGTCTCCTCAAATGAAGATCGAACATCCCTACTGTACCGCGCTTTTACCGTGTTTTCTGGAACTTTTGTTGGATTAAGCATTAAGGTTTTAACCGGTGTTTTTCAGAATTTGCGCCGCCGGATATTTCATTTAACCAGGGTTAATAAAATTACCGGTTCGGGACGCGCTCCGGCATGGTATTGGTTTCGGCCAGCCATTCCAGGCCGCGCCGGTCGGCGATATAAACGTGCCGCCCGCGTTTTTTCAGCAGCCCGGCGTTCAGCAGGCCGCGCAGGGCGCGCCCCACCACTTCGCGCGTCGTCCCCAGGATGGCGGCGATTTCCTCCTGGGTCAGCTGGGTGGGCGCTTCGGCGATCTGGTCGGCGTAGGCGGTCGATTCGTAGAGGAACAGTTTTGCCAGCCGGGAGGGGATAGAACGGAACGTCATATCTTCCAGGCGTTCGATATACTCGCGGTTGAGGTGCGCCAGCGCCTGAACGGTATTGCTGAGCAGCACACGCTCGGCGGCCATCAGGTTAAGCAGGCGGTCGTGGCTGATGACCAGCGCCTCGGCATTGGTGACGGCCACCGCGTTGAAGGGGTTCGGGCCGCCGTCCACCGCCGCCACTTCGTTAAAGGTGGACAGCGGGCGCAGCAGGCTGAGGGTGTGCAGGCGGCCTTCGGCATTCATCCGGTAAATACGCACCAGGCCGTCCAGCACGACATAAAAACCGGCGCACGCCTCGCCCTCGTTAAAGATGACCGCGCCGGCCTGGTAAATATGCCGCCGTCCTGCCGCCTGAATCCGTTTGAGGCCGCAGGGGTCAAGACCTCGAAAATAAGGTATGGCGTTCCAGTCAATGCCCATGTGCCGCCTCCGCCGCGCCGTTTAACGTTAAGCGAACTGCGCGATCACAATCAACACCACGATCAGCGCGGCGGCCAGCAGGCCGATGCGGCGCAGATCGCTGGCGACATACCCGTACTGCTGGCGCAGTTCCTCCGGCGTGACGATTTTGGTCGGGTGCTGCAAATGGTAGCGCACGGTTTCCATATCCAGTTCTTCCGGCTTGCCGTTGGTTTCGTCCCGGCGGGCGGCGCGGCGCTGGCTCACCCGTCCACTGCTGATGGCGACCGGCTCCGGGGCGCGGCGGGAGCGGGTTTCCGTCACCGGGCGATAGGGCGCGGCAGGCGCGGCTTTGGGCGGCGGGGCGGGTTTTTGCTGCTGGACGGGTTTTTCCGGTTCGACGGTTTCGCCGCGCTCCTCGGCGATCTGCCGCCGGGCGCGTTCGAGAGCTTCCTGGGGAAGATTGGGGGAAACGCTGCGGTTTTTTCGCTTGGACATAATCGGGCCTTTAGCCTTTGATGGGCGATAAATGGCCGGCGATCAAACGCCAGCCGTCAACGTTAGCTTACTGCATATCGGCAAAATTTCAAGATATGGCGGATTAAAAACCGGCGCCGTTAAAAACTCTCGCTCACGCGGTCGGCAAAAACGACGATGCGCTGCGTGTTCACCTGGTAAGGATAGCAGGAGATCAGGGTCGCGGTCGCGCCGCCGCGCGGCTCCAGGACATGAACGTCGGTCGGCTTGACGGTCTGCCAGCCGGTGACACGATAGGTATACACTTTGGTTCTGGTGCGGATGAAAAATTCGTCGCCCGGCTCCAGTTGGTCGAGGTAGCGGAAGTATTCACCGTAGATGTCGTTGTGCGCCGACAGCACCAGGTTGCCCCGTTCGGCGGTGGGGGTGACGCCGTTCTGAAGCTGGCCGACACCCAGTTTAAGCGCCTCCCAGTCCACGCCCTGCACGATGGTCTGGTCTACCCGCAGTTTGGGGATGCTGATCGCCAGGGCGGTTTCTTCGGTCGGCGGCGGGCGGAAGGCGATGGGCTGAAGCACCTGGCTTTCCACCAGCGACCACAGGTTGGCCGGGATTTCCTCGTAGTTAAAACGCGCGCCGCCGGGCGCGGTGGGCGGCGTATGGCCGCCGGGCAGCACCACCTGGCTGAGTTGAAGCTGCGGTGTGGGTTCCAGCGTCGGAATCGTGGCGCGGCGCTGTTCGTCGGCCAGCGCCTGCGCCGAGGCGGTTTCCTGCTGAAGCCTGGTGACGCCGGTGAGCATCTGGTAGCCGAGGAAAATCAGCCCGGCGACGGCGGCGACTTCCACCAGCAGCAGCAGTTGGTTGGTAAACGTGCGCCGGAAGCGGTCATCCGCGCTTTTGTTTTTGCCCGGCGCGCGGTAAAGGGTTTCGTCGGCTTCATCCTCAAAAGACGGCTCGGCATCGCCGTTCGGGGCGGGGCGCGGCGATGGCTGCGGCGGTTGGGAAGGCCGGGCCGTCGGGCGTTCGGCGGCGGGCGCGGTGGGTTCGGCTACCACGCGCCCGGCACGCTGCAAGCGGTTGAGGTTCTTCAACCGTTCTTCGCGCTTGCGAATGGCGAGGATACGTTCCAGCTCCTCAATCGAAAGTTCGTCTACAGGCCGTTTATCGCGCATACATCAGTTCCGAGGGATGAGGTACGAGTAAAGAGCGAAAAGCGGCTGGATGTCAATTTGCGCTTTTGACGTTTGCTCGTCCCTCATACCTCGCACCTCATCCCTTCCTCGCTACCGCAAACACTTCGCGCTCGAAAAACCAGCGGAAGGGCGGCACTTTAAACGCCAGAACACGCAGCCCGGCCAGAATCAGATTTTCCTGCCGGTGCTGCGGCGGGCTGTCCAGCCACACTTTGCCGGCAAAACCGGCCCGCCGCAGCGCGCGCCCCAGGCTGCGGATGGACTGTTCGTTGACGTGAACGTGCTGGTTGACGGCCACGCCGAACTGGCGCGGGTCTTTCGGGTAGCGGTCGCCCTGTCCCATCAGCGTCCGCACCAGCCGCACCAGCGGGTAGGCGTAACGGTCGTACCAGATGTTCGGCGCGGTGTGGATGATAAAGCGCCCGTTCGGCTTTAATACGCGGTGGACTTCCAGCATGGCGGCGTGCAGTTCCCAGGGGTGCAGGTGTTCCACCACGTCGAACATCAGCACGCGGTCGAAAACACCGTCCGGGAAGGGCAGATATTTGGCATCGGCCTGCATGACCGCCGTTCTGCCGGGCGCGATGCCCTCGACCGATTGGATGACAGTCTGCGACATCCTGACGGCCACCGCCGCGTAATCAATGCCGTAGGCGTCCGCGCCCAGGCCGGCGCAGTGGCGCAGGATTTCGCCGCGCCCGCAGCCCACGTCCAGAATCGCCATGCCCGGCGACACTTCGGCCAGCTTAAACGCGGCAGACAGCCGCCGGGACAGGTGTTCGCCTTCGCTGGCGGCGAATTCGTCATAACCTTCACACGCCGTCAGAAAATATTCTTCCGTGTACAGCGTGGATGGAAGCGGTTGTTGGTCGCGTTGGTCGTTCAATGCCCACTTGCCTGAAACAGTTGAGATCGGTATCGGCGGATTCGCCTAATTGTGTTAAGGCGATTATACAGTACCCGGCGCGCCATGCAACCGGAAAAGCGTCCTGATTCGCGGCAGCAGCCGACATTTCGACGGGCGTGATCTGGGGACACGGCGGTTGTACAAAGCCGCGCCCGGCGACGCCCTGGCGCGCAAGGTGGTGAGCTTTGGCGTGGGGGCGGCGGCCAGCAAATGGCTTATTCTACTAACGCTGTCCAGGGAAAACACCCCGCAACATTTTGTAAGAAAAAATCAACGCTGACCCACTAGACCTGCTTGCTAATCTATGCCATGATAAAATTATAAAACGGCGATTACTCCTTTTGTCGGAGGCCCAGGGCGTGGTCAAAACGATACGAGTCTTAAAGCAGCGCGACTGGACGGAAGCCGAACTGAAAGCGGCCAACTTCCAGTATTATCCGGTTCGCAAACGCCTGGTGATGGCGAAGATGTTGAAGGAAGCACAGGATATTGAAATCACGCTGGAAGTCCTGAGCGCCGATGAAGGCGACATCATCTGTTATAACCCCGGCAGCGTCCGCCTGGAACACCTGGAGGATTACGATCACTGGCCGGTGCGCCGCGAGCTGTTCCGCGAGAACTACCGCCCCTGGGCCGAACCCGGATGGCTGCCGAACCCGGCGGAGGAACACCTGCTGTTAAACGGCTGCCGCCCGTTTTATAAAGTCGTCGGCGTGTGGGCGCAGCTTTTAACGCGCCCGCTGTACGTGCAGTCGTTGGAAAGTCCGCGCCCGGTGCTGGTTCCGCCGGGCCGCTGGTTGTGTGTGGGCGTGCGCGGCGAACCCTACCACATGAATGATGAGGAATTTCGCAACCGTTACATGCTGACGCCGGAAACATCATAACCCCTGGCGGGGCTTACGCATGAAGATACTTCGTCTCGATAAGCGCGCTGTTCATCCTTTACCCCACCCCCAAACCCCCTCCCCATTGCATGGAGATGGGGCTTAAAAAGAC
>QUBZ01000200.1 GCA_014338005.1 Chloroflexota bacterium
ATCCCCCCGCCCCCCTTTCCCCGCGCGCGGAGAAAGGGGGAGTAAGAGTCTTTTTAAGCCCCATCTCCATGCAATGGGGAGGGGGTTTGGGGGTGGGGTCAAAAGGCAAAAGTCTGCTTACTGAGACGAAGTATCTTCATGCGTAAGCCCCGCCGCCACAAACTTGATCTCTTGACGCGCTTTGCATCAGGACTATAATCAAATATGGAGAGTCATCTCGAAAAGCACATTGCGAACCAACCGGCTTAAAAACCGTCATCACGGTTTTTTTATTTCCTGATTCGAGGAGTTTCACCATGTACCCCCAACAGTCGCAAAAGGAAGAAGTAGAAGAACCCCCCTCCGGGCTTGACGATGAGCCTCCCTCTCTGGCCGTCAGCGTCAAGCCACCCGAACGCACACCCCGCCCCGGCCTCTGGGCCGCTGTGCCGGACGAACAATGGGATGATTGGCACTGGCAGCTCACGCACCGGCTGAACACGGTCGAGGAGCTGGCGCAGTTAATTGATTTAACGCCGGAAGAAATCGAGGGCCTTACCGCCGACGATAAATTCCGCGTGGACATCACCCCCTATTTCGCCGGCCTCATAGACCCTCACGACCCGCTTTGCCCGGTGCGGCGGCAGGTCATCCCCCTGGGGCGCGAACTGCGCGCCTTCGACGGCATGATGGTGGACAGCCTGGCGGAGGATAAACACAGCCCCGTCCCCGGCCTCGTGCATCGTTATCCTGACCGGGTGTTGATGCTGGTCACGACTCAATGCGCCAGCTACTGCCGCTACTGCACCCGCAGCCGTATCGTCGGCAGCCCGCACCAGAACTTCAGCAAGAGCGATTTTGAAGCCCAGTTGGATTACCTGCGCCATACACCCCAGGTGCGCGACGTGCTGCTCTCCGGCGGCGACCCGCTCACCCTCAACCCGCGCACGCTGGCGTACATCCTGTCGCAGCTGCGCGCCATCGAACACATCGAGATCATTCGCATCGGCAGCCGCGTGCCGGTTTTCCTGCCGCAGCGTATCACCGACGCCTTCTGCGACATGCTCCGCCGCTATCATCCCCTGTGGCTGAATATCCATGTCAATCACCCCAAAGAAATCACGCCGGAACTCAGCCGCGCCCTGGCGAAGCTGGCCGACGCCGGCATCCCGCTTGGCAACCAGAGCGTGCTGCTGGCCGGCATCAACGACAGCGTAAACATCCAGCGCGAACTGGTGCATAAACTGGTCAAAAATCGCGTCCGCCCCTACTACCTCTACCAGTGCGATCTGGTTAAAGGGGCGGGGCATTTCCGCACCACCGTCTCCAAAGGCATCGAAATCATCGAAGGCCTGCGCGGCCACACCAGCGGTTACGCCGTGCCGACCTACGTCGTGGACGCCCCCGGCGGCGGCGGCAAAATCCCGGTTATGCCGCAGTACCTCATCAGCCAGTCCCCCGGCAGGGTCGTCCTACGCAACTACGAGGGGTACATCGCCACCTACGACGAGCCGCTGGATTACGACCCCCACGCGGTTGACCACCTCGACCGCCTGGCCGTCCACTGCGACGAAACCGGGCAGGCGGGCGTGTCCGGGCTGCTGGCCGGAGAAGCGGAAGCCATCAAGCCGGAAAATTTCGACAGCCTGCACCGCCGCCGCAGCGCGCCGCACCGCCTGAACGCCGCCCCCCATAAATGGGAGCGGCATCACCTGAACGGTCACAACGGCAGCGGCACAAACGGCCATAACGGAAACGGCTCTGTTCCCGGCGAACATAAACCCGCCGCCGGATAAGCCGCCCTGACTCGGCACTCAGTACTCAGCACTCTTAAGGACTCTACCGATGCGTATTGCGGTACTCGCCAACCTCAAACAGAACGCCCCCCGATGGGAAGGAATGCCCGCCGACCGTTGGGACGACCTGGACAGCCCCAAAACCACCGACGCCCTCATCGCCGCGCTGGAGAAGGGCGGCCACCAGGCCGAATTTTTCGAGGCCAGCATCCTGCCGCCGTTTAACCTGGTCGAACGCCTGCTGGCCTACCGCCCTGACCTGTGTTTTAACATCGCCGAGGGACACTTCGGCGATGGCCGCGAGGCGCAGATTCCCGCCCTGCTGGAAATGCTGCGCCTGCCGTACACCGGCAGCCAGGTTCTGGCGCTGGCCCTGGCGCTGGATAAACCCATGACCAAACGTATTCTGGTTTATCACGGCCTACCCACACCGGAGTTTCAGGTCTTCGAGCGCGCCGACGAAACGATTGATGGCGACCTGCTGGCCGGCGATGAACTGCGTTTTCCGCTGTTCGTCAAACCCAGCCGCGAAGGCACCAGCATGGGCGTCAGCGCCAGCAGTATCGTCCGTACTGTCGCCGAACTGCGCGAACAGGTTGCCCTCCAGCTTGAACGCTACCGCCAGCCTATCCTGTGTGAGCGTTATATCGAAGGCCGCGAGGTCACGGTCGGTATGCTCGGCAACCTCGGCACTGTCATCGCCCGCCGTCTGAACGAACACACCGCGCCGAATGTCCTGCCGGAAACCCTCACTTTCCTGCCCGCCCTGGAGGTGGATTTGGCGGCGCATGGCGAAAGCGAAGCCGGCCTGTACACCAGCTTCATGAAAACCGGCATGGAACTCGAAAAGTTCCGCTATCACTGTCCCGCGCCGCTTGACCCCGAACAGCTCCACCAACTGCGCCTGCTGGCGGCGGCGGTTTTCCGCGTCACCGACTGCCGGGATGTCGCCCGCGTGGATTTTCGGCTGGACTCCCGGAACGGCGACAAACCCTACATCCTGGAAGTAAACCCGCTGCCCGGCCTATACCCCGGCTTCAGCGACCTGTGTTTGCAGGCCGCCGCCGCCGGCTGGTCTTACGAGCGCCTCATCAATACCATCGTGGACACTGCCGCCGCCCGTTACGGCCTCTTGCGCCAGCAGCGCGCCCACACGCCGGTTTGATCGTCTGGGGCGTTAATCGCGCATTTGCCCGCTTTGGTGCATAATGAGAAAGGAAATTCATGACCGCCGGATAGTAGAAGCTATGTCCAAAGAAAAACTCACTCAAGCCCGTGATCTGATGGAAGCCGGGAAGTATCGCCAGGCGCGCGCGGCGCTCAAGGGTGTTAAAAGCCCTGCCGCCGAAAAAATGCTGG
>QUBZ01000068.1 GCA_014338005.1 Chloroflexota bacterium
CCCACCCGGCACAATCTGGCCGTCGCCCTATTGGTGGTGGCGGATGATGAAACCGGCCCGCCGCCCGCCGACGAATCAACCATCGGCGGCCTGCTGGACGCTTACCTCGCCCCGGAGCCGGCCAGCGACATGACCGCCATTGCTGATCTGCCACCAAACGATACCGGCGAGGATTTTACGATGGTCGGCGACCTGCCGGCGGAAACCGATTCGTTAGAAACGGTGGCGGATTATGGCGCGGACGAAGCGTTAATTTCGCAGGATGTGGACTATACCATCCTCAGCGAAACCCGCATCGAAGACCTGCACCCGCTGGCCGAACGCGGCGGAGGACGCCGTCCCTCGCCAACCGCGCCCGCGCCGCGCGGCGACGAGTTCCAGGTCGGCGACCGCATTCAGGACCGCTACGAGGTGGCCGACGTGCGTCGGGGCGGTATGGGGGTGGTCTACCTGTGTTACGACCTGCACCAGCGCGAGCCGGTGGCGATCAAAACCTTCCAGAGCCGCTTTCTGGAAAACGAGCGCGCGGTTTCCCGCTTCATTCAGGAGGCGCTGACCTGGATTCGCCTGGAAAAACACCGCTATATCGTCCAGGCGCGGCTGGTGGAAACCATTGCCGGGCGGCCTCATATCATCCTCGAACACATCAGCGGGCCGGAGGGCCTGGGGCCTGACCTGCGAAGCTGGATTGACCATAAACGGCTTGACCTGCCGCAGTCCATCGAATTCGGCCTGCACATCGCCCTGGGGATGCAGCACGCCAACCAGAAAGTGCCGGGGCTGGTTCACCGCGACTTAAAACCGGCCAATATCCTGGTCACGCACGACGGCATCGCCAAAATCACCGACTTCGGCCTGGTGCGCTCGCTGGAGTTCACCGACGTGCCGCTGCCGGGCAACGAGGCGGATTTTTCCCCGCGCGATGATACCAACCCGCGCCTGACGCGCTTCGGCGCAGTGGTGGGGACTGCGCCCTATATGTCGCCGGAGCAGTGTCAATCGCTGGACGTGGACATGCGCGCCGATATTTACGCCTTCGGCTGCATCCTGTACGAAATGCTGACCGGGCGGCATATGTTCCCGGTCAAAAAGTTTGAAGCCTGGCGGCAGGCGCACATCCATGACCGGCCTGTATTCCCCCCGGAACACGCCGAACGGCTGCCGCGCCGCCTGCAAGACCTGGTGCTGTTCTGCCTGGAGAAGTCGCCGGAAAACCGGCCAGAGCGGTGGGGTGTGGTGGTGGACGAACTGGCCGCCATCTACCAGGCGGTGACCGGGCAAAAGGCCATCCTGGAGATCGCCGGGCCGGCGCTGGCCGTTCACGAACTGATTGATAAAGGTTATTCGCTGACTGAACTGGGCCGCATGGACGAGGCGCTGGAGGCCTACGACCGGGCCATCGCCATGAAGCCGGACAACGCCCTGGCCTGGGCGCGTAAGGGGCGGGCGCTGCGCCTGCTGGCGCGTTATGACGACGCGCTGGCCTGTTACGACCGGGCGCTGGAAATTCAGCCCCGTTACGCCTTCGCCTGGAAGGGTAAAGGCATTGTCCTGGAACGGCTGGGACGCCCGGAGCAGGCGTTAGCCTGTTATGAGGTGGCGGCGGAGATCAACCCCACCGATGTATGGAACTGGTATAACCAGGCCGACGTGCTGCAAAACATGAACCGCTATCAGGAGGCGCTGCCGCTGTTGGAAAAGGCGCTCGAAGTAGACCCAACCCACCCGAACAGTTGGGCCAAACTCGGCCAGGTTTACCGCCTGATGCAGGATTACGAAAAATCCATCCAGGCCTATGATCGGGCGGTGGAACTTGACCCGGATTACGCCTGGGCGCACAACGGCAAAGGGCTGGCGCTGAAGGCGTTGGGACGCCCGGCAGAGGCGCTGGCCGCCTTTAGGAAGGCCGCCCACCTCCAGAGTGATGAAGTGTGGCACTGGTACAACCTGACCGAGATGCTGGTGGAAATGCGCCAGTACCAGGATGCCATCGGCCCGGCGCAGCAGGCCACCCGCGCCGACCCCACCCATGCCTACAGCTGGGCCAAACTCGGCCAGGTGATGCGCTACGTGGGCCGCAGCCAGGAAGCATTGGAAGCCTACGACCGCGCCATCGCCCTGCTGCCGGATTACAGCTGGGCGATCAACGGCAAGGGCATCGTGCTGGAACACATGGAGCGTTACGAGGAGGCGTTGGCCTGTTACCGGCAGGCCGGGCAGTACGCCGACAGCTACGTATGGCACTGCTGGTACAACCAGGGCAACGTGCTGGTGCTGATGGGGCGCTATAAAGAAGCGATCGCCCTGCTGGAACAGGTCACGCGCAGCGTGCCGGGACATGCACCCAGTTGGGCGCGGCTGGGCAACGCGCTGCGCCACCTCAAGCGCCACGAGGAGGCGCTGGCGGCCTATCGGCAGGCCACCCGCATTGATCCCAATTATGCCTGGGCATGGAACGAACAGGGCATCACGCTGGAGGCGCTGGGGCGGCTGGATGAAGCGTTAAAAGCCTACAAACGTGCCGCCGGCGCCGAACCCCGCGACGCTTTTTACGCTTACCAGCAGGCCGACGTGCTGATCCAGATGAACCAGTACCAGCCGGCCTTAGAGCAGTTGGAACACTCGTTAAAACTGGATAATACCAACGCCCGCGCCTGGGCCAAACACGGCCAGGTGCTGCGCCGCCTCAACCGCCTGGAGGACGCGCTGCGGAGTTATACGCGAGCCGTCGAACTCGACCCGTCTTACGGCTGGGCCTGGAACGGGCGCGGGCTGACGCTTAGCGCGCTGGGTAAACACGACGAGGCACTCGCCAGCTTCCGTAAGGCCACCGAGGTTGAAGAAAACGATGTCTGGTACTGGTACAACCAGGGCGACGAACTGGTTTTGCTGGGGCGTTTTCAGGAGGCGCTGGCGGCGCTCGACCAGGCGCTTAAACTCAATCCCCGCCACGCCGAAAGCTGGGCCAAACGCGGCCAGGCGCTGCGCCGCCTGAACCAGAATGCCGAGGCGCTGGCGGCCTACGATCAGGCGCTGGCGAGCAACCCGCATTACGCCTGGGCGTGGAACGGGCGCGGCCTGGCGCTGGAAAGCCTGGGCCGGCGTGAGGAGGCGCTCGCCAGTTACGAACGCGCCACCCAGGAAGACCCGCGTATCATCTGGTACTACACCAACCAGATTGACATCCTGCTGGATATGTCGCAGAAGCAGGAGGCGCTGGCGCTGGTGGAGCGGGCGCTGGCGCAGCTTCCTAATAACCCGGTCGCCTGGGCGCGTCACGGCCAGGTTTTGCGCCGCCTGGGCGAGTACGAAGCCGCCATCGAAAGCTACCAGAAGGCCATCAAACTGGACGAAACCTATGCCTGGGCCTGGAACGGCCTGGGGCTGGCCTTCGCCGGGCTGGAACGCTGGGACGAGGCGCTGTCGTCGTATGAACTGGCGGTGCATTACAACGAAAACGACCTGTGGTTCTGGCACAACTACGGCGAGGCGCTGCTGGCGCTGGGCGAATACGGGAAAGCCGTGCAGGCCTTTGAACGCGCCGCCGCGCTCGACCCGAACCATGACCTGACCCGCCAAAAGCTCCAGGCCGCGCGGGACAAAGCCGCCGAGTCCGGCGAGGAAGATGAGGAATGAGGGGGGATGTTGAGCAATAAAGATATTTCGATCACTTTTATGAGCGGCCCGCACGATGGCAAAACGCTGAACTTCGAGCAGCCGGACGCGGGCGAGGAGCGTGTGCTGCTCATCGGGCGGCGGGAAGGCTGCGATATTCACCTGCATTTTGATAACCAAGCATCGCGCCTGCACGCCAAACTGGGCATTGTGTCCGTCCCGGTCACGGCTTCCGAATCGGTTGACAGCCCGTTTATGCTGGCTTTCTGGCTGGAGGACGGCGGCAGCCGCAACGGAACGTTCCTGGAAAAAGAGCGCGCATCCATCGTTGGGCGCGTCAGCCTGCGCCCCGGCTCATTATTCCGCGTCGGGCGGACATGGCTGCGGCTGGATGTGCCGCTGTCCTTCGACGAAGACCCGGAGTTTTAAGCCGCCATGCCGCGCCGGGCAGTGACTCAGCACTCAACATTTGGAACTGGTTCATGCCGGTAGATGCTATTTCGCTGGAAGTGTTTAAAAACCTGTTCGCGTCGGTGGCGGAGGAAATGGGCGTGACCTTGCAGCGCGCCAGCTTCAGCCCGAATATCCGCGAACGGCTGGATTTTTCCTGCGCGGTATTCGATGACCAGGCGCGGCTGGTTGCCCAGGCGGCGCATATCCCGGTTCATCTGGGCAGTATGCCGGCCTCGGTGGAATACGCCCTGCGTGAGTTTGACTCCTTCCAGCCGGGCGATGTGATTATCCTCAATGATCCCTATCATGGCGGCACGCATTTACCGGATATCACGATGGTATCGCCGGTTTTTGTGGGCGGACAGGCCGCTTTTTTCGTCGCCAGCCGCGCTCACCATGCCGATGTCGGCGGCATGTCGCCGGGGTCGCTGCCGCTCAGCACCGAACTGTACCAGGAAGGGATCATCATCCCGCCTATTAAGCTGATCGAAGCGGGACGGCGCAGCGCGGCGGCGCTGGCGCTCATCACCGCCAACAGCCGCGCCCCGGAAGAACGCCTGGGCGACCTGGAAGCCCAGTTAGCCGCGCAGCGGGTGGGCGAAAAACGGCTGCTGGCGCTGGCCGAAGAACACGGCGCGGCGCGGCTGGCCGAACATGCCGGCGCGCTGCTGGACTACGCCCGCCGGCTGACCGAAACCGTCATCGCCGCCATCCCAGACGGCGTTTATACCTTCGAGGACGCCCTGGAAGGCGACGGCCAGGCCGAATTTCAGATTCCCATCCGAGTGACGATCACGGTCAAAAGCGCCGGGGACTCGACCGGACGCCCGCAGATGATTGTGGATTTTGCCGGCAGCGCGCCGCAGGTGGCAGGCAACGTCAACGCGGTCGAGGCGATTGTGCGTTCGGCTACCTGGTACTGCGTGCGGCTGCTGGCAGACGAGGACGCGCCGGTGAATCACGGCTGTTTCCAGCCGGTGACGGTCGTCACGCCGCCGCACAGCCTGCTCAACCCGGATTTCCCGGCGGCGGTGGCGGTCGGCAACACCGAAACCGGCCAGCGTATTGTGGATGTCGTTCTGGGGGCGCTGTCCCGCGCGCTGCCGGGCAAAATTCCCGCCGCCAGCCAGGGGACGATGAACAACTTCACCTGCGGCGGCATAAACGGCGGCCAGGCGTTCGTTTATTACGAAACCATCGGCGGCGGACACGGCGCGGGGCCGCTGGGCGACGGCCTGAGCGGGCGGCACAGCCACATGACCAACACCCGCAATACACCGGTCGAGGCGCTGGAGTACGCGCTGCCGGTGCGCGTGGTCGAATATGCCCTGCGCGAGGGTTCGGGCGGGGTGGGGCGTTTTCGCGGCGGCGACGGCATCCGGCGCGTGTACGAATTTCTCGCCCCGGCACAGGTGACGATCAACAGCGAGCGGCGGCTGTACGCGCCTTACGGGCTGGACGGCGGCGCGCCGGGGCAGACCGGCGTTAATCGTATCATCCGCCGGGGTACAGAAGAAATCGTCGGCGGCAAACACGCCGGGACGGTACAGGCCGGCGACCGTGTGGTCATCGAAACGCCCGGCGGCGGTGGATTCGGACAAGCGTACTGTGGCACGGAAGCCCGGCCTGAACTATAGTATGGGGAATAAGATCGTTTACATTCTTCGGAATTGCAGCCTGCGGAAAGATTGTGGAACGTGTCGTCAGTAGATTACGCGCTGGAACACTTTTATTACGGCCAGTTGGCGCGCGACGGCCAGCCGGAAGGCGAACTGCGCCTGCTGGCGTCGTCGGCGGGTGTTAAACCGGAACAGGTCGGCGAGGCGGTCAAACAGGCGCTGCTGCCGCCGCTGGCGGGGTCGCCGGTCGGCGCGTGGGCGCTGGTGCGAGGCCGCCAGAATGTGCCGTTCGTGCTGGTGCAGTCCACCCAGGGCGAGGCCGGCCAGAGTATGCTGCATTACATCATCGCGCCGCCGGAGATGCTGCGCGCTGTCGGCGGCAACCTCAAAGCCCTGATGCGGCTGCTCGAAGACCGGATGCCGACTTATGACCGCCTGGGCGACAAACTGCCGCCGCTAACCCTGCCTCCGGTCGAAGCGCCCTCTGCCGAAGCGCAGGTTGACGACATCCTGCGTTTGATGAGCTGCACCCACAACCGCATAGACACCATCGAAGGGCTGCTGGCGGGAATCGTCCAGGGCGTGCCGGTGGTGGTGCGAAATGCGCCGCCGGACATTGAACAGCGGGTGCTGTTCGTCCAGGGTTTGCTGGCGCTGCTGCCGCCGTCGGCGCGTTTCGGCGTGACGTTCGCCACCCACAGCCAGTCCAAAACGCGCATTGACGCACAAATCCGCTTTATGCCGGAAAAAGCCTCCCTGCGCGACGCCTTGATTTACGAATGGGTGGAAGGCAGCCTTTCCGGTCACACCGTCACGGACGACTACAGCCGGTTTATCACCAGCCAGCTCCGGCTGGATGCCGATCTGGTTATCCAACAAACGCGGCGGCTGACGGCGGTGGCCGCCTGGCGCATCCGGCGGGGCGACCGGCTGGCCGACGCGCTCGGTTATGCGGCGCACCGCTTCCGGGTAGATGAAGCCCTGCTCAACAACCAGCCGGTCGAAATTGCGGCGGTATCGCGCATCCTGGCGGAAGACCCGACGCTGACCGACGACCTGCGGGCGGCTTATGGCCGGCATGTGCTGGCGTTTTCGCTGGCGCTGGGCGACATGCAGCACGCCGAGCCGGTGGCCGTGATGCTGCGGCAGCACCCCGATATGGAACGCGCGCTCCAGCAGCAGTTAGGCGATGCCGTCGCCGAGGGTAAAGCCCGCATGGTTTACGAAACGCTCTCGCGCTGGCTGGCGAATCCGCTGGGGCCGGTGGGGACGGCCTGGGTCGAACTGACCCACCGCGCCGCCGTCGCCCGCATGGAAGAACTGGTGAAAACGCGCGACGTGAAGGCCGTCAACAACTTTCTGGAGACGCTCCACCACGCCAGCCCCGGCGTCGAAATCAGCCGCGCCGTGCCGAAGCTGATCGAACTGGCGCTGCCGCTGAGTGTGCTGGACGCCGACCTGAACCTGACGCTGTTTTTGCTGGCCGTTAATTATCTCGAAAACGACGTGCTGGAGCGGCTTATCAGCTCGCAGAAGTTTACCGGGCAGCTTCCGCTCAGCCTTACGCGGCTGGTTCCGTACATCACCGGTGATGACCCCGGCCTGTGTCCGAGCGGCCTGCTGATGGATACCGCCGCCGCTTTTGGCGACCGCTGGCGCGATCTGGTATTGATTCGTCTGGCCGAAATCGCCGTCCGCTCCGGTCGGACGGATATTGTGGATACGCCGGCGCTGGCCGGTCTGGTACAGCTTTTGCCGACGGCCTGGGGTGTGCAGTACAGCCAGATGCTGCGCTGGATCGCTAAAAATCTTTCCAGCGATGAGGCGCTTTTGCAGCTCGAAGCGCCCGGCCCGACCTATCTTTTACAACTGCTGCTGGCAACCGGCGCATATGCCGAACTGGGGGCGGAAATGCTGCATCAGGCGCGGCTGCTGTACCCCGGCGATAAACAATCGGAATACGTGGCCGTCGTGCGGCGGCTGTTCGCCGAAACGCCCATGAACACCGACGACGCGCCGGCGGCGCTGGCCGCGGTGGGCGCTGCCGGCATCAAGGGGCTGCCGCTGGCGATGGCTTATATCGGCGCGCTGGAAGGCCACGACTGGTCGTCGGCGCTCGACCCGGTGGCCGAAGCCGCCACGCAGATGTTATACGACAACCCCTCCATCTTGCAGGTCATCCAGCCCTCGGCCATGATCGCCCTGCTGAAGTTCCACATCAAACGTAAGGACGTGCCGAACACGATTCGGGTGGGCGACCTGCTGGTGCAGGTGGCCGCGCGGGAAAGCGGGCGCGGCGTCGGCCTGGTGGGGCGCATGTACAAGCTGATGGATTGGGACGATCAGGTGCGGGTGGCCGGCATGGAACTGCTGCGTCGCTATGTGCGGCAGGCCAGCGACGAGGACGCCCGCCGCGCCGTAACCACCTTCGGGCGCGAGTTCGGCCTAAGCGTGCAGCAGGCTTTGGAAGCCACTTACGCGCTCAAGCGGCTGATGGACGACGTAGACCTGTTGAGTTACGCCGAATATCTGCACATCGCCGCCGACTTTTTGTACGACACGGCCTCGGCTTACTGCGACCCGAAGCGTATCCCCAGCCTGGGGTCGCTGATGAACGACCTCGACAGTATGCCGGGCGGCCTGACCGACGACGACCGGCGCATGATTATGCGTGATCTGCTCGGTTTAGGGCGGGCGCTGGTGGTGCTGGGCGATTTCCAGATCGCCAACCGCCCGCGCGACTTCGATAAACACATCGAAAACCTGCTGGCGGGCAAGGCCGACCCCATCAGCGCCCTGGATGTGCTGTGGGTGATGAGCGGCTACTTCACCAAAGGCAAACGTTACCCGCTCAAACTCAAACCGCCGACCAGCATCAGCCCGCATACCCTGGGCGAACGCTCCGCGCCGATGCTCAAAGAACAGGTTGAGATCATCAACGGCCTGCTTCGCAGCGCCATCCGCGCCTTCCCGCCGGACAAGCGGGTGACGATCCGGTCGGCGGCCATCCGCAGCGAACTCGAAAGCCTGTGGGGCAACATCCCGCTCAGCAAGCGGCGCGAAAACGTGCGCGCCCTGGCGATTGACCTCCAGCGCGCACCGGAACTGGTGATACATATCACCGAACAGGGCAGCGCGAAGGCGCTTGAAGATACAGGACTGGCGCGCAAACTGGACGAAAACAAACAGCAGCCCAAAAACACGCTGGAATTTTACCGCTTCATACACGGGTACTTTAAAGCCCGCACGCGGTCGCGGTAAACCTGCTGAAAAATTAATCCGGCGGCAGGCCGAACTGCTGGCGCTCGTCGGGTGTCAGATCACGGACGGCGCAGCAGGCACGCGCGTAAATCATCAGATCCTCGAGCGACTCCCAGACCCGCCAGATTTTAACCGTCCCGTCGTAACTGGTGGTAGCAATGCGCGTGCCGTCCGGCGACCAGGATACGCCATAAACAATATCGTCGTGGGCCGGAATCGTAAACAATTGGCCGCCGGTGATAGCATCCCAGATTTTAGCGGTCTGGTCGCTGCTGGCAGTGACGACGCGCGTGCCGTCCGGCGACCAGGCAGCGGCGTTTATATCATCGGTGTGTCCGGCCAGCGTCACCAGCAGCGCCCCGCTTGCCGCGTCCCAGATTTTAGCGGTTGCGTCGCGGCTGGCGGTCAAAATCCGCGTATTATCCGGCGACCATTCGATGCCCCCCACGTATTCGTTATGTCCGGCCAGCGACAGGCGCAGATCGCCGGTGGCCGCGTCCCAGACATTAACGCTGCCCGCGCCGCCGGTGGCGATGAACAACCCATCCCGCGACCAGACGGCAGGCGATGCCGCGTCTATGTTCAGCAGTTCAAGCCCGCTGGCGGCGTCCCAGATTTTGACGTGACCGGAGCGCGTGCTGGTGACGACCCGCGTCCCATCCGGCGACCAGTCGGCAGAATAAACCCGGAACATCTCGCCCGCCAGCCTGACCATTTCCGCGCCGCTGTCTGCATCAAGAATAACTGCCGAATCGCCCGTTGTTGCGATGACGATCTGCCGGCCGTCGGGCGACCAGTCGGCATCCCACAGCAGGCCGCTGGGGTCGGCGAAGTTGTGTTTTTCTAAGCCGCCGGCGGCGTCCCAGATTCGGGCCGTCCCGTCGCGGCTGGCGGTGACGATGCGCGTGCTGTCCGGCGACCAGCGCGCCGAAAACACTTCGTCGGTGTGACCGCGCAGGGTGACAATTTCGCTGCCGCCGGCGTTCCAGACGCGGAGGGTATAATCTTCGCCGGTGGTGACGATAGATTTGCCATCCGGCGACCAGGCGACGGCGGTCAGATCACCGGTGTGGCCGAACAGCGTATACAAAAGCTGCCCGCCGGCGGCATCCCAGACTTTCGCCGTCCCGTCCAGGCTGGCCGTGACCAGCCGCGCGCCGTCCGGCGACCAGTCTGCGCCGGCGCCATAATCCGTGTGGCCGATTAACACATGCTCGGCCAGCCCCGTTTCGGCATTCCACACCACCATATGATGGCCGTATGGCGGCCAGTTGGTGCTGATGATACGCGCGCCGTCCGGCGACCAGGCCAGATGGCGCAGCGCGGAGGTCGAACCGGAAAACGGCGTAAGTTCCTCGCCGGTGTGCGAGTCGAAAATCGCCAGGGTATCACTCGTGCCGGGCGGAACAGGGTCGAAAGTGGCGATGACCAGGCGCCCGCCGTCCGGCGACCAGTCCGCCGCGTGTCCGGTCAGGCTGAGGAGTTTCTCCTGGCTTGCGCCGTCCCAGACTTCCACCACTTCAACGGCCCGATCTTCTCTCGAACCGCGCACCGTCAGCAGGCGCGCGCCGTCCGGCGACCAGGCGACATCGTTCAGCCCATCCAACCCATTTATTTCCCACAGGGTTTCGCCGTTCGCCGCGTCCAGCGCCCACAAACGTTCGGCGTCCGCCGCCGCAATGCGCGCCCCATCCGGCGACCAGTCCAGGGCAGCGATTTGTCCCCACGTACCGCCGATTTCCAGCAGTTCTTCGCCGCTGGCGGCATCCCAAACGCGCATCACGCCATACTCGTCGCCTGTAACCAGCCGGGCGCCGTCCGGCGACCAGGCGATGGCGGGCAGCAGGACATCGCCATAGGGGATCATGGCGCGCGCCCGGCTGCCGGCGACGGCGATGCCCAGGGCGCTTTCGGCCTGGCGGGTATAGGGGTAATTTTCCAGCGCCGCCAGCGCCAGCAAAACGCTGCGTTCTGGGAAACCGCCGCTCAGTTCAAGCTGCGCCTGGGCCGCCAGCGCGATTGACTGCGCGATGCCGCCCTGGTATACGGCTGTCGCGGCGTTATTTTCGGCCAATACCTGCGCGGCGGCGGCTAAACGGGCGTTTTCGTTGGCCGCCTGCGACTGGATAAAGGCGAAAGCCGCCAGCGCCAATGCCAGCGCCAGACCAACCGCCAGCGCGCCAACCGTCGTGCGCTGGCGAACATTGACGGCATTTCGGCCGGCGGCGATGTACTCCCGGTGCAGCGCCGTCGGCTGTGGTTCTTTAGCGCCGGCGGCGAATAACCAGGTTTCGGCCTCCAACAGGTCGCGCCCGCGCAGCAGCAGGCTGGAATCGCGCCCCTTGACATCCCACTCGCGCGCCCGCACCAACAGCCGCGTATGCTCCCGCACATAGGACAGGTCGGTTTCAACTGCTGCCATCAGGTGATTGACGGCAGTATTAAAATCGTCCTGCGCCCGAAAGAGAATCCAGTTGTGCGCGTTGATGGCCGGATGCGCGGATGCGCGTTCTTCCTCGGTCAGTTCCCGATGCAGGATCGGCACGAAACGTTTGTTATGTTCGACAGCATGGTCAATTTCTTTGCGGCAAACTTCCGAATTGATCGAGTCCGGGCTGATGATAAATACGAAGGTATCCGCCGCCTCGATGCCGCCGCAAATTTCGCGCCACCAGTCGGCGGTCAGCGGGATGTCCTCCCAATCAACCCAGATGTCCTGCTTCCGTGCGGCGAGCGATTCGTGTAAACGGCGCATAAAATCGCCATCCTTACGGGAGTAGGAAATAAACACGTCGCTCATAATGCCCCGCCTCAACCAATAAAACCGCCTTATTTGTTATATTACACGAAATCTGAAAATGGGCGATGCGTTACTGTGATTGCTGGTCCCCACCCCCTGCCCCTCCCCAAATCTTGGAGAGGGGTTAAAACAGACTACAACAGGTCTTTAAAGTCCCCTCTCCATGTAATGGCGACCCGAATGGGGGCGTTTGTCCTCTGAGGGGAGGGGATATAGGGGTGGGGAAGGTTCAGTACAGGACAAGCCGTCAAGTTTGATGCGTTTATTTCCCGGCCAGGCTGCTGATGGCGCGCTGCCAGCTGTCGCGTTCCGCGCCCATCGGTTTGCCGGCGTAACGATAATCATGCTGGACGATGAACGAATCCAGTTCAGCCTTCAGTTTTTGCCAGATGCCGATCTGGATGGCGACCAGCCGCTCCAGCGCGGCAGGATCGGCAAGCTGGCGCAGCGCGCTGCGAAAATGTGGCAGGCACAACCCCGCCGAGCTGCGAAACGCCCCCTCAAAACGTGCGTCCGCCAGATGATCGTTGATCGTTTGCAGGTAGCGTTTTTCGGCCTCGTCAAGCGACTGGCACACCATACACGGCTGCTCCGGTTCGAGCCGGTCGGCTAACACGGATGGGCCGTTTTTGCTGCCGCCGGACAGCCAGCGCGAAAGGCCGGACTGCGGCTGCGCCGGGTTGGCTGCGATGATGTTCAATACCTCGTCCAGCGCCGCCGCCTGGAGGATGGCGATGCCCAACACCTGCTCTCCGAACTGGGTAAGCTGCCCGTTATGCGTTTTGCACAGCGCCCGGCTGGCGCGGAAAGCGGCATGAGTGGACGGGCTGTTCACGTATTCGTACAGCAGAGAATCGAGGAAACGGCGCGCGTCACGCTGAAGCAGCGTACAGACCGGACAGCCGGGTTCGGCGCAGGCTTCGATAAAATCATAATAACTGAATGGAACACTCATCAAGGTTAACCAATCGCTGCAAGAAACAGGCAGGAACAGACACCTACACCGGCCCTTACCGGCGCAGGTTTAAGATCACTGTACCACAAATAGCAGATCAGTTCGATGGGGCGGCGGGCGTTTCGCCGATGCTGCGAACGGTCATGTCAAAACGCGCCGGCTGGTCGGTATCATCGTTTAACCCAGAAATGGCGATGACCATAAACTCTCCGGCTTCCAGCGGGAACGACCACCTGCCCTCGGTGGCCGTGTCGCCGGGGCCGATCAGGTGGCGCACATGGCTGGTTTCGGCGCTGTCGCCGACAAGCGCCATCTGGAGCAAAAATTTCTGGCGCGTCTGGCTGCTCGTCTGCCGCCAGCCGTCCAGTGTCCAGCCCGGCACGCCGCGTTCCGCATCGTCGTAAAAGCCGATCTGCGGTATGGCGATGTTATCCACCGCAAAACCGGGATTATCGCGCCCCGGCAGGCTGATATAAACAAAACGCAGCCAGATTTCCTGCCCCGCATAGGCAGAAAGATCGGCCTGTTCCCGCATCCACACGGCATCCGGCACAAAAACGCGGGTGGGATGCGCGCCCAAAGTCACCTGCGCCTCGAAGAAGGTTTCCCCGCGCTGAACGTACAGGTTGACGACATCGCCCGGCTGATGAGTCGCCAGCCAGCCGAGCAGATTGGGCGGTCCCGGCCAGGGGCGGCCATCATAACCGGCGATGGTATCACCCGGCTGAATATCGCTCGCCGCTGCCGGGCCATCCGGTACGACCTCGGTGATGGTGATACCATCAGCCGCCAGCCCAACGCCCAGATAGGGAAACGGGCGCGGCTTCTGTGGGCTGCTGATGCCGGTATAACCCGGCCCGTAGGCCGCCCCGTAGGGGTTGGTCGCCTGGCTGCCGGAGGTCGCCAGCGTGTCCCAGGTCTGGCCGCCGTCCGCCGAAACCTGGACGTAACCGTAATTCCATCCGTCGGCCAGCGAATACCAGGCGTCGAAGCTCAGCGCGGCCTGCCGAACCCCGCGCAGATCGAAAGCGCGGCTGAGCCATACGGCCTGGTTCAACCCCGACCCTGACCAGTAAAAATGATTGTTTTCGCCGCCCGGCATGGGCAGTTGGTTGACGACCGGCTGGCCGTCGAAGGTCAGCTCAACGGTGGTCGGTGTGGAGTAGGTCACGATCAGGTAGTGCGTGCCGAACTGGTTAACGCTGGAACCGCTCAAATCCGCTTCGGGCGTGTCTCGAATCAGGCTGGCGGTGGTCTGCGCCTCGCCAAAGTCCAGGTTCGGGTACATAAAACGGCCATCGCCCAAAAAGCCGTTGAGGATGTTCGCCATCGCAAAATCCGCGAAAACCGCCCCGGCGGTCATCACCTCGCCCGTCACCATATCGGTGACGCCGCGCCGGAACAGAACGGCATCCAGCGCAGACAGCCCCGCGCCGGGTTCGTCAAACAGATCGTTCAGCACGCCCTGGCCGAACCGCTGCGCGATATATTCGAGAAACAGCTGCTGCGCGCCAAAAACCGTTCCGCTGCTGCCGGTCTGCGTGAGGCGCGTATCCGGCGCGGACAAAAACGGGGCAATGTCGGCAGGGGCAAGCGCCGCCTGCTGCAGCTGCCGCAGCATATACCAGCCCAGGGCGTTTTCCAGCCAGGCCGCCCGGTTGGGGCGGTTATAGTGCGCCAGCAGGTGATAAAACTGGCGCGTGAGGATATTCACGTAAACCCCATCATGCAGCGGCACGCCGGGCGCGGCGGACGTGTTGACAACGATCAATTCGCGCTGGTTGCTGTAGCCGCCCGGCGCGATTTCGGCCACCAGGCTGTCGTTGGGGTTAAAATAAGCGTTCTGGAGATCGCGCAAATCGCCGGCGTATAAAATAGACAGGTGCGGGTCATTGTCCACGTCCGGCGGGGCCAGCCGGGCGCGCGCGTTGAACTCGCTTCGGGTGCGCGGCACGACGCGGATTTGCCCGTAGTTGTCTCGAATCTGCAATAAAATCAGATTGGAATTGAGTTCAAGCGCCATCTGCTGCATGGCAGCCGCATCGTAAGACAATCCCCGCTCCACCCACAGATACAGGTTCGGTGCGGCGGCGGCCAGTTCGGCGGTAATCTGCGTCGGGCTGTCCTGCCCGGCTTTGCTTACCCAGAAGGTTTCGGTATCGCCGGGCTGATACAGCGGCGGCGGCGGCGGAACGGGCATTTCGCCGCTGAAGTCAAGAAGCTGCCGCGCCAGCGCCAGCGGGTCACGGTCGGCGGACTCCTGGGCGCGGGCAGGCGCGGTTGGCAGCGTCAGCAGGGCAAGCAGAAACAGATAAACCCATCGAGCGGATTTGGTTCTCATCAAGCCGTTCTTTCACACCCGGTCGGTTGCCCGGTTTAAGGACGCTCTCTTTTCGTTAAGTTTACTCAAACGCCGGCTTTATATCGGCATTTTCTCACCCGGCCTTAATGGATAAATGCGCCGATTCTGACTATTCAAGCATTTTATCGGCCTGCACAGTCTCTCAATTTTTCCCAATTTGAATCTGGACAGCCTTTTTCACGAGACTTTTGAATAAGTTAAGTGTTCTTTAAAGTACCCATCATTTGTTCATGGTAGCTTAAATGAAGCTGTTTGAATCGAAATCCTGGAGGCGGCTGTAGTGGAAGAAACCCTCAAATTTATTCTTGTTGTAGTGGTCAGCTATCTGCTCGGCTCGACACCAACCGCTTATCTGATCGCCCGGCACAAGGGCGTCAATATTTTTGAAGTCGGCAGCGGCAACATGGGCGCGACCAATGTCATCCGGGCGATGGGCTTCTGGTGGGGTATCGCCGTCTGGATATTTGACAGCTTAAAGGGCATCGTGGCAATTGTCCTTTCCAACCTGATCGTGCCTGACCACGCCGCCGCCGTGACGGCCATTTCCGCCACCGCCGCAGTGGTCGGTCACAACTGGTCGTTGTTCGCCTCGTTAGTCACCGGCACACTGCGGGGCGGCAAGGGCGCGGCCATCTGGTTTGGCACAATGCTGGTGATGGCCCCGATTCAGGTCGTGGTGGGCATGTCGGTGCTGGGCGGCTTTATCATCGCGCTGACGCGCTATGTGTCGCTGGCGGTGCTGGCGATGTTCGGCCTATCCACGCTCTGGATGCTGGTGCTGATCGGCCAGCGGCAGCTCCCAACCGAATACACCGTTTACGCGCTGCTGGTCACGGCGATGATGCTGTACCGCTTCCGCGAAAACATCCAGCGTTTGCTGGCCGGCACCGAACGCCGCCTGGGCGAGCGCATTTGACGGTTTAAAAACCAAAGGGACACGGCAAACCGTGTCCCCTGGGGGCGAACACCCGCGCGTTCGCCCAACAATGAGGTGGCGCAAAACCAATCACCGCTACTGCAACAGCACGCGGGCGTTCTCAGCATTCCAGTACATATTCACTTCCTGACCATCCTCAAAATAGGTATCTGACCGCAAACCGAAGTTCTGCACGCGGGCGACCACTTCCTGGTCGCCGGGGATATGTAAAACATAGCGCGTATCCGTACCGATGTAAACAGCCTGCCGCACTCGGCCCCGAATCAGATTCATATTCGGCACGCGCATCAACGACTGCTGGTATTCTTCGGCGGTTTCGGTAGAACCTTCTTCGTATTCTACCAGACCCTTGACCGGAAAGAGATTAATTTTTTCCGGTCGCAGCGCCACCGTGACTTTTTGACCAGGGGTGAGCGCCTGGCCGCCGGTAACGGCTTTGATGAAGGTCGTTTCGTTCAGCTTCACGGCGGCATATTCACCGTTCGCTTCGGCGACTTCGGCCTGCATGAAGTTGGTTTCGCCGATGAAGTCGGCCACGAACTTGCTGGTTGGCGATTCGTAGATGTCTTCCGGCGTGCCGACCTGAAGCACCTTGCCCTGATCCATAACGGCGATACGGTCGGCCATCGTCATGGCTTCTTCCTGGTCATGGGTGACGAAGATGAAGGTGATGCCCAGGCTTTTCTGCATGGCCTTTAGCTCGTACTGCATAGCCTGGCGCAGTTTTAAGTCCAGCGCGCCCAACGGCTCGTCCAGCAGCAGCACCGCCGGCTGTTTGACCAGCGCCCGCGCCAGCGCCACGCGCTGCTGCTGCCCGCCGGAAAGCTGCCGGGGTTTACGCGCGCCGATGTCCGGCAGCCGCACCAGATGCAGCGCCTCCTCCGCCCGCCGTTCGGCTTCGGCGCGCGGCACGCCCTCCATCTCCAGCCCGAACATCACGTTTTTCTGCACCGTCATATGCGGGAACAGGGCGTAATCCTGGAACACGGTATTCACCGGGCGGTGAAAAGGCGGCACGTTCTGAACCGCCCGCCCCCGGATGAGAATTTCGCCGGAGTTGGTATCCTCAAAGCCGGCGATCATCCGTAGGGTAGTCGTTTTGCCGCAGCCGCTTGGCCCCAGCAGGGCAAAAAATTCGCCCTCATAAATTTGCAGCGAGACATTATCCACCGCCCGCACCAGCCCATCTTTGCTCCGCGCGGGAAACTCTTTGGTTACATTCCGAAGTTCAACATCAATTGCGGCCATCACACCTTATCCACTCTGCGCGGTTTACCAACCGCCCGGATTAATTAGCCCGACTGGAGGGCGATTTTAATCTCCGTCCAGATGTCGTTGAAAAGCTGCTCGGTGTCCACATCCTGCGGCAGCAGGAAATACAGATTATCGAGAATCTCCTCCGGTGGATAGATGCCGGGGTTTTCCAGCATGATCGGGTCAATCAGCCCAGCTTCGATGGCGGCCTGGTTTGGAGAGGGATAGGCTGTGTAGTTGGCGATCTCCGCGTTGACCTGCGGGTCCAGAATGTAGTCAATGAACACCTGCGCCAGATCAGGATTTTGCGCGCCGGTGGGGATGGCGATGAAACCCGACGAAATGCCGGAGCCTTCCTGCGGCAGGACATAGGCGAAGTCCTCACACTGGCAGTCTAGGCCGATCTGGAAAATATCGCCGTTATATTCGATAACCATATCTACGTCGCCCTTCGCCAGCCATTCCTGGCCGTCGTCGGCAGCGATGATGACGACATTATCGCTGTGATCCAGCAGGTATTGTTTGGCGGTGTCGAGTTCAGCCGGGTCGCTGGAGTTGGGGTCGCTGCCGGTTACGGCCAGCGCGATGCTTAACATGATGCGGGGGTCTTCCATCCAGGCCACCGGGCCGTCATGCTCAAAAAACTGCCGCCAACTGCTCACCGGCCCCTGTACGGTGTTGACGTTGTAACCGATGCCAAAAGTACCCCATAGATACGGCACAGCATATTCGCTTTCGGGGTCGAAGGGCGCGGCGCGCAGTTCCGGTATCAGGTTGTCCAAGTTGGGCATTCTGGCGTGGTCAAGCGGCAGCAGCAGCCCTTCCTCGATCATCGTCGGGACGGCATAATCGCTGGGGATCACAATGTCATAACCAGGATTGCCCTGGCGCAGGCGCGTGAGCATGGACTCGTCGCCGTCGAAATAATCCAGCGTTACGGAAGCGCCGCACAGCTTTTCAAAGTCCGGGATGGTAGTTTCCCCGATGTAGGTCGCCCAGTTAAAGATGTTGAGCGTTTTGTTCTCCATCGCCTGGACGCTTTCCGGGCAAACCCAGGGTTCGATGGTTGGGGTGGCATCCTGGGCCTGGGCGACCACTATCCCCAGCGCCGCCAGCAGCAGACAGGCAAAGGCGGTGAACTTACGCATGGTTAATCTATCTCCTGAATGGGGTGGGGAAACTTCCCCACCCGATGAACGAAAGTTGGGGGCGGCGCCCCCGGTTATCGCGCGACGAAAATCTTCAGCTCGTCCCAGGCGTCGTTGTAGTACTGCTGCACTTCGGGCATGTCGGCGAAAGCCTCGGTGACAAACAGGCGTTCAAAAACATCGGCGGTTGGGTAGATGATCGGGCTTTCCAGCAGGTACTCGTCAATCAACCCGGCGTCAATCGAAACCTGATTGGGCGTGGCATAAGCGATGTAGTTGCTGATGTCCGCGCCAACCTGGGGATGCAGCACGTAATCTATAAAGGCTTCGGCCAGCCGTTTGTTTTGCGCCCTGGTGGGAATCACCAGGTTGTCAATCCACATATTCGCGCCTTCGTCGGGCAGGATGTAAGCATACTCCGTACCACAGTTGGGGTCTTCCTCACAGGCCAGCGCCACCTGGAAGATGTCGCCGCTGTATTCGATGACCATATCCACTTCGCCGCGCGCCAGCAGTTCCTGGCCGTCATCTACAGCGATTCGCAGCACGTTCTTACGCCCTTTTTCCACCAGATAATCGGTTGCTTCCCGTATTTCGTCCGGGTTGGCGCTGTTGGGGTCGTAACCAAGCATCAGCAGCCCGATGCCCAGCATCACGCGCTGGTCATCCAGCCAGCCCACCCGCGCCACCGGGTAATCAAACAGTTGATTCCAACTGGTGATTTCAACATCTTCGCCCAGGACGGCTGCGACGGCTTTCACATTATAGCCGATGCCGACCGTCCCCCATTGATACGGCAGCGAATACACGTTGCCGGGGTCAAACTGCCGGCCAAGCAGGTCGGGGCTGATATTTTTTATATTCGGGATATTGGCTTTATCCAGCGGCTCCAGCAGCCCTTCAGCGATCATCTCGGCGACCGTGTAGCCGCTCGGTACGATCAGATCAAAGCCCGGATTGCCGGCACGCATCCGCGCCAGCAGTTCTTCGTTGCTGCCGTAAAAGTCGGTGGTAACTTTAACGCCGCACGCCGCTTCAAAATCAGGGACGGTGTTTTCGGCGATATACGTCGCCCAGTTGAGGAAGTTGAGGGTTTTATTTTCCAAGTTGAGAACATCTTCCGGGCACGTCCAGGGTTCTACCTGTGTCGTTTCCTGCGCCAGAGCCGTTGTCCCAACGGCGAATACAACAGCCACAACCAGCAGCAAGAACCATCGTTTCATCCTTAGCCTCCTTACTCGTTCAAACCAGCCGATACAACAAGCAATGACCTTAAGCCGTCGAGCGTGCCGGGGCCGCCGGACGGAAAAGCCCGTTTCCGGTCAGGCCCGCGCGCCGCTGCGGCCCTGCATCCCCAGCGAAATCGCCACCAGCGCCGTCGAAGCCAGCAGCATTAACGTGGAGATGGCGTTAATCTCCGGCGGCACGCGCGTTTTTAACATGCCGTAAACGAACAGCGGCAGCGTGGACGTGCCGATGCCGGAGTTAAAAAACGTCACCACAAAATCATCCAGCGACAGGGTGAAGGCCAGCAGCCCGCCGGCCAGCACACCCGGCAGGATGAGCGGAAAAGTGATGCGCCAGAAGGTGCGCCACTCGTTCGCGCCCAGGTCGCGGGCGGCTTCTTCCAGGCGCGGGTTCATATCCGCCAGCCGCGCGCGCACCACAATCGTCACGTAAGAGATGCAGAAGGCCACATGGCCGATGATAATCGTGCCGAAGCCGGTGGTGGCGTTGATGCCGGTTTGCATCTCGGCGAAGTCAAAAATCACCTTAAAAAAGATCGCCAGCGAAATCGCCTGGGTGATCTCCGGGATAACCACCGGCAGGTACAGCACCGCGTCCAAAGCCCGCTTGCCGGGGAAACGCCCGCGCACCAGGCTGATCGCCACCATCGTGCCGATGATCGTGGACAGCAGCGTGGAACTGAGTCCGACGATCAGGCTGTTCCGCACCGCGCCCAGCATATTTTCGGTCGTAAAACGCGCCGACTCGGTGCCGGCGGCGATGGCATTGTTGAAGATATTTTCGTACCAGCGGGTGGTAAAACCCTGCCAGGTAGAAACCGAACCGCCATCATTAAACGAAAAGACGATCAACACGACGATAGGCGCCCACAGAAAAAAGTAAGCAAAAATCGGGTTTATATACAGCCCGATTTTGCCGATGCGCCGCACCAGCAGGTCAAGCCGCGCCTGGCGCTCGTTGATTTCAATCGCCGGGCGGGCCGCCGCCCGCGCAGCCAGGGCTTGATTTGCCATCGTCACCTCTCCTTCTCGCCGAAACGGATGTACACCAGCAGGGCGATCATCACCATCGCCATGAGTACGACCGACAGCGCCGAGCCGAGCGGCTGGTTGCCTGACCCCCGGAACTGCTGCTGAATGAGGTTGCCGATCATGATGCCGCGCGTCCCGCCCAGCAGGTCAGGCGTGACGAAAGCGCCGATGGTGGGGATGAACACCAGGATAAACCCGGCGATCACGCCCGGCAGCGTCAGCGGCAGCACCACACGCAGGAAGGCGCGGATGTCGTTGGCGCCCAGGTCGTGCGCGGCTTCCACGTACCGGAAATCAAAACGTTCCACCGAAGCGTAAATCGGCAGCACCATAAACGGCAGATAACCGTAAACCAGGCCCAGGATGACGGCCTCCGGCGTATTGAGAAGCTGCGCCGGTTCGCTCAACAGTCGCAAATTCAGCAGCACCGTATTCACGATGCCCTCGCGTCCCAGGATGGTTTGCAGGGCATACGTCCGCACCAGAAAATTCGTCCAGAACGGCAGGATAATCATAAACAGGGCGAAGGAGCGCATTCGCGGGTCTTTACGGGTGCTGATGAAAAACGCCAGAGGATAACCGACCAGCAGGCAGATCACCGTCGTGACGAAGGCGACCCACACCGAATCAACAATGATCGGGCGGAAAACATCCCAGACGCGCTCATAATTCGCCAGCGTAAACGGGAGTTCGCCAACGCCGCCGCGCCCGCGCGAGAGGAAGCTCACCACGAACACGATGACAACAGGCAGCAGAAAAAACAGAGTCAGCCACAAAATGGCAGGCAGCGCCAGCATAAAGCCGTTGTGTTTCGGGCCGGGCCGCCGCCGGGTAATCGAAGCCATACCCTATCCCCCGGAATGTTTGCCTTGAAAAATCCAACCCTTTTCAAGCGAGAACCCCCGCCTGACCGATCAGAAAGTTCAAATATTCAGTTGACGCACAAAATGGTTTTATTCCACGCCAACAGGGGCCAACCGGGTCGGGTGGATACGCCGCGATCTGGCACGATAGAGGAGGATTATACAAAAGAAGCGCGGGTATTTCAACCTTTAAAACCGCATATATTTTCGGCCATCCGCCCCTCTGGACGCGCCTGCGTTTCCGTGCTATAGTGATTTTGATACTCCGAAAACGACGTATAAAAAGTCGTCTGTAAGGTGCTTTATGTCCACAATCCTCATCGTCCCTGCTACAGCCGGCCTGTCGGCAGCTTTCATTCACGACGACACTGCCCCGACGTGACTGTTCGTCCGCGCGCTCGGACTCCGCACCTTCCCCCGGCAAAAAACTGAATATTCACCGGCACGTCCGGCGGACATTTCACCCCACATTTGGGTTTTCTGCGGGGGTGGTTTGCCCCTGCTTGACCACTTTTCGTATACCAGTCTGAAAGGATAAAACGATGGACGCCAACAGTATTCGATACCGGCCCAGACAGAGCGGGGATGCGCGAATTGTCGTCATCCCAAGTGCTGCTCGTTATCTGGACCAAATGGAACGGTGTCACCAACTGGCCTACGGCTACGCGCCGGGCGGGGGTGACGATGAAGATATGACGGCGGAAAAATATGCCCGCCACCTCGATATTTTCCCCGAAGGCCAGTTTATCGCCCTGGATGTCCTGACCGATATGGTCATCGGCGTGACGACCAGTATGCGCGTTAACCTACCCTCTGACCGGCATTTCCTGGGCAACTGGGTGCAAGTTACCGGCGGCGGCTGACTGACCACGCACGACCCTGAAGGCGATTGGCTGTACGGCGTGGACAGCGTTGTACATCCCGATTATCGCGGAGGGGGCGTGGGTGGCAAGCTGATCGAAGCGCGTTTTGATGTGGTGCGCGCGCTCAACCTGCGCGGCATGGTGGCGGGCAGCCTGATTGCCGACTACCACACAGTCGCAGATCAAATGAGCGCCGAGCAGTACGTTCAGGACGTGATAACCGGCAAACGGTTCGACTCCAACCTTAGCAAACAGCTTCGTAAAGGTTTCCAGGTGCGCGGCCTGATACCCGCCTACACCATCGCCGAATCGTCGCGCGGTTGGGGCGTGGAGATTGTCTGGGATAACCCGGATTACCAGCCGCAGCGCGTGGTTCGGGAACGGGTGCTGCCGCGTCGCTACACGATGGCGCTCAAACCAGCGCACATGGCTCAACCGGCCTATCGAAGCGTTTGAAGCCGTATAAATCCAAATGTCAGCCCCAGCCGGGAGGCCAGCCCTCCCGGCCTTTAACCGTTCCGGCGGCAGGCGGTGGTTTTACTGCCCCGTCCAGCCCAGGCTGGGGTCGGATGCCGGCGCATCCTGCCCACTTTGCTGGCGCACCCGGTTCGGCACGACCAGCACCGGGCAAACCGTCAGGCTGAGAACATCGCCGGTGACGCTGCCGAACAGCAGTTTTTCCAGGCCGGAACGGCCATGCGTACACATGGCGATCAAGTCTACGCCCAGCCGCGCCGCCCGTTCGACGATCAGGCGCGCCGGGTCGCCCTCTCGAATTTCGATCTGTGCGCGGAAACCTTCCAGCTTCAGGCGCGCCGCCAGCGGTTCCAAATATTCTTGCGCCCAGTGGTAATCGCCTTCGCCCTGGATGACGGTCAGCAGCGTGATCTGGCCGTCCGGGCGCAGGAGGTGTTTGATAGGATAAATCGCCTGCTCGGCCAGCCGCGAACCGTCTAGGGGAATCAATACATGGTTCAACATGGCATGATCGCCTCCGAATAAAACCAGTTTAGATGCGATGCGCCCGCTTGCCAACCGGCAGTGGGCCGAATATCTCGCATCGCCGGACGGCCACAGTGACAGATGTCAGGCATGGCGAGTGATTTTATTCACATTTTCGGTTTGGGGATGAAAGCGCAGGGCAGCCGGCGGCGTTCTAACTGATGAAGCGTGAGATCACCAGGAGGGAATAACGGTTATGGCGCTCATCAAATTTCTGGCAAGTCCGGCAGGGCGAGTTGTCCGTATCGTGGCCGGACTGGTGCTGATCGGCCTCGGCCTGCTGGTGCTGCAAAACCTGCTGGGTGTCATCCTGGCGGTGATCGGCCTCGTGCCGCTGCTGGCCGGCATCTTTGACGTTTGCGTGTTCGCCCCACTGTTCGGCCAGCCGTTTTCCGGCAAGGCCATTCGAGATAAAGCCTGATCCGCTGCCCCATTATCGTCGCTGCCGGCGGCTCTGGGAAATATCCCAAAGCCGCCGTATTTTTTGTGCGTTATAATCCCCGGTGAATAGTAAACGCATGGTTCCAGGGGCTTTTTGTTTTCACTCGCAGCCGGGAACTTATTTTTACAGGAGGCGCAGCAGCCATGAGTCGTAAAATTCGCTGGGGAATCCTCAGCACCGCCAACATCGGTCGGGAGCGTGTCATCCCCGCCATCCAGCAGTCGCGCAATGGCGAAGTGGCCGCCGTCGCCAGCCGCAGCCTCGACCGCGCGCGCGCTTTCGCCGCCGGCCTGGGCATTCCCCGCGCCTATGGCAGCTACGAAGAATTGATCGCCGACCCGGAGATTGACGCCATTTATAACCCCCTGCCCAACAGCGAACATGCCCCCTGGAGCATCCGCTGTGCCGAAGGCGGCAAGCCGGTGCTGTGCGAAAAACCGCTCGCCAGCGATGCCGACGAAACGCGGCGTATGGTGGAGGCTTTTACATCACGCGGCCTGAGCTTTGCCGAAGCTTTTATGTACCGCTTTCATCCACAAACTGTACAGATGAAACGGCTGGTGGACGAAGGCGCTGTCGGCCAGATTAAGGCGATCAGCAGCGCGTTCACCTTCAGCATCCGCCGCGAGGACGACATTCGGCTGAACGATGCGCTGGCCGGCGGCGCATTGATGGACGTGGGCTGTTACTGCGTGAACGTGATGCGCCTGCTGACCGGGGAAGAACCGCACCGCGCCGGGGCCGTCGCGCAGTTCGGGGCTTCGTCCCGCGTGGACGAGTCGCTGGCCGGGGTATTATTTTTCCCGTCGGGCGCTGTCGGCCATTTCGACTGCGGCTTCCGTACTTTCCGGGCGAATTTTTGCGAGTTGCGCGGAACCGACGGGCGCATCGTGGCCGAACCCGTTTTTAACATGGAGCCAGATTACGCCCCCACGCTGCGCCTGTGGCGCGGCGAAACTTACGAGACGATCAGCGTCCCGGCGGCCAACCATTATACGCTGATGGCCGAAGATTTTGCCGAGGCGCTGCTGGAAAATCGCCCACCCCGCTATGCGCCGGCAGACGGCATCCGCAACATGCAGGCGATTGACCTGCTGTACGCGGCAGCACGCGCCTGAACAGAACTGAGGGCCGGCTGCCGGTCGGCCCTCTTTAATGCATTTATTCCGCTTCTTCCTCCGGCCCGCGCTGCGCCAGTTCGCGGTCGAGCATGAACAAACCCTGGCTGGCGCTGCCGATGCGCTTTAAATCCTGGATTACGGCGTCTACGTTGGCTTCTTCTTCCACCTGTTCATCCACAAACCACTTCAGGAAGCTGTTGGTGGCGTGGTCGCTTTCCTGAATCGCCAGGTCAACCAGCGCGTTGATTTTGGCGGTCACTTTCTGCTCGTGTTTGAGCGCGTCCTCGAAAGCTTCCAGTGGAGACGACCAGGCCGTTTTGGGCATATCCAAGGCTTGCAGCGTCACCCGCCCACGCCGGTCGTTGATGTAGTTGTAGAACTTCATCGCGTGCATGTTTTCTTCTTGCGACTGCATGTGCATCCAGTTGGCGAAACCCATCAAGTTTTCAGACTCAAAATAGGCCGCCATCGCCAGATACTGGTACGAAGCGAAAAACTCCATGTTGATCTGGGCATTCAGCGCCGCCTGCATTTTTTCGCTTAACACTTGGCTTCTCTCCTCATCTCATCTTCAAACGCCCTCGATACACGGGCGCCAGCGTGATTGTAGCGCCGATCTTGTCTCTTGACACGCCATACGCCAGGGGCTACAATGCGCCTCAGATGACGGGCCTGTAGCTCAGCTGGGAGAGCGCTACAATCGCACTGTAGAGGTCAGGGGTTCGAATCCCCTCAGGTCCA
>QUBZ01000201.1 GCA_014338005.1 Chloroflexota bacterium
CAAGGGGATTAATCGCCGGACGAGGGTTAAGGGCAAGGAAGCACGAGCCAGACAGCACAATTGGGCGTTTCACCAACTGCGGATGTTCGTCAGCTACAAGGCCCGACTGTACGGCGTGAAGGTCGAAGATGTTGACCCGCGTTACACGTCGCAGCGGTGCTTTGAGTGTGGACATATCGCTAAGGAAAATCGCCGTTCGCAATCGGAGTTCCTTTGTGCTGCCTGTGGACACGCGGCCAATGCCGATGTCAACGCTGCGAAAAACATTGCTTGTTGGGCGTCAGTCAATGCGCCTAATGTCTCGGATGCACTCGCCATCACTGCTGCTGTCACCGAAGCGGCGGGCGCAGCGCCAGGGACAAGCCAACCGCTTTAGCGGCTGGTCGTTGACGCTCACTCCACATAACCCAGGGCGCGCAGGTGGTCGAGTACGGCGTCATCCAGGTTGCCCAACGGCGCGGCATCCGGGCGGTGGCCGGCGGTAAAAGCGGCCAGCCTGTCCAGCAGGCCGGCGGCCAGGTCGGCGCGGGTTTCGGCCAGGTTGGTATTTTCGGCAGGGTCGGCAGCCACATCGTAGAGGGCTTCGATCTGCCCGCCGACGGCGGCCAGTTTGTACACGCCGTCGTAGATTCCCCGGCGCACCAGCGACAGCCGCAGTCGTTCGATCAGCGCCGGGCTGCGATGCCGAATAAAACTCAAAAAGGTGCGCGGCGGGAAGGCTTCGGCAAAAGCCACGCCGCCTTCGGCATCCGGCCTGCCGTTGAGCGCGTTTGCCAGCGTCAGCGCGGCCACGTCGGCGTTCGGGTCGGCTTCGTCCAGCGGGGGGCGGATGCCCGCCGCCTCTAAAATGGTGTGGAAAACCCGCCGCGTCGAGACGGTGGTTTCGATTCGTTTGCCGGATGGCAAGCGGTCGGGATAGTGAATGATAAGCGGCACATGGACGAGTTCCTGATAAACCACGAAACCATGCCCGAAAAAATCGTGGTCGCCATGCCCCTCGCCGTGATCGGCCAGGATGATGACCAGCGTGTTCGCCAGCGCGCCGGATCGTTCGAGATAGCGCAGTAGCCGCCCCAGATCGGCGTCCTGGTGAGCGATTTCGGCGTCGTAATAGCCGGTGAGCGCCTCACGCTGCCAGTCCTCCAGCGGGGGGACGGGCGGGCTGGCCCAGCGCCCGGCGTCGGCGTTAAAACGCTGCACGAAATCGGCGGCCCGGCGGTCGCGGCGCAGTTCCGGGCTGATGCGGCTTAAAACTTCCGGCGGGGGATGGTACGGCAGGTGCGCGCCCATCAGGTTAACAAACGTAAAAAGCGGGCGTACCGCGCCCCCGGCGTGGTGGCTTTGGTGGTAGGCGATCAGGTCGTCAACCGTCAGCGACGCGCTTCCCTTGAAGTTAATCAGCCGTGTCCAGAACGGCACCACCAGCCGGTTCATGGACAGGCGAAACAGCCGGTCGGACGCGGCGAAGTGGTTTTCGATGGGGCGGGCGAAACGCCGGAAGCGGGTTTTGAAAGCGCGCGCCAGCCGGTTTTCGCCGGTATCAAAAGGGCGGTTGGGGACGGTGCCGGCGTAGTTAAAAAACCGCTCGAAGCCGCGTATCAGGCCGTTGTCCAGCACGCCGACCAGCGGATTGTTGCAGAAGCCGACCGTATGGTAGCCCTCGCCGCGCAGGATTTCCGCCAGGGTGGGGAACGCGCCGGACAGCCGCGCCCCGGCTTCGGTCAGGCCGTGCGCGCCGGGGTACAGGCCGGTGAACAGGGAAGCGTGCGCCGGAATCGTCCACTGCGCGGGCGATACAGCCCGATCGAAGGCGGCAGCGCGGGCGGCGAACGCATCCAGCGCCGGCGAGGTTTCGCGGCGGTGGCCGTAACCGGAAAGCCGGTCACGGCGCAGGGTATCCAGCACAATCAGAATAATATCGGGTGTCGCCATCTTTCTGAAACATCATGTCATCGGTCGCTGCTGGTTGAGCATAACATCCGAACCCCCGGCCTTCAATGGCCGGTTGAACCGCCGGTTTATGCCGCGCCGTCTTGCCCCTATGCTTAACGGCCAACAACGATTACAATAGCGGCACTTTTGCGCCTCCACAGGCCAAAAGCTGATCGCGCATAGCGGGTCGCTATCCGACCGAAATAGAGGAATCTTCAATGGCAAAAAAGATCAAAGCAATCGTCACCCTGCAAATCCAGGCCGGCAAGGCCACCCCCGCGCCGCCCATCGGCCCGGCGCTGGCGCAGCACGGCATCAACCTGATGGCCTTCTGCAAGGAGTACAACGCCCGCACCACCAACCGCATGGGCGAGGTCATCCCGGCGGAAATCACGGTGTTCAGCGACGGCTCGTTTAAGTTCATCCTCAAAAGCCCGCCGACCGCTTTCCTGATTAAAAAAGCTGCCGGCATCGAAAAAGGCTCGTCCAACCCCAATACGCAGAAGATCGGCAAGCTGACGCGCAAGCAGGTGCGCGAAATCGCCGAAATTAAGCTGAAGGATACCAACGCGCTGGACATCGAAGGCGCGATGCGCCAGATCGAAGGCACGGCCCAACAGATGGGCGTGGAGATTGTGGATTAACCGGACAAAACGATCTGTTTTATCCGGCAAAACATTCGTTCGTGGGAGGGCCTTAAAGCCCGACAAAACCACAGGAGAGACACCCAATGACAGATCAAGGCAAACGTTACCTGGCCGCGCTCAAACTGGTTGACCGCGACAAAAACTACCCGCTGGCGGAAGCTGTCGCCCTGGCGAAAAAGACGGCGACGGCCAAGTTCGATGAAACCATCGAAATGCACTTCCGCCTGGGTATTGACCCGCGCCACAGCGACCAGCAGGTTCGCAGCACCGTGCTGCTGCCGCACGGCCTGGGCAAAACGGTGCGTGTCCTGGTGTTCGCGGAAGGCGAGGAGGCGCGCGCCGCCGAGGCCGCCGGAGCGGACATCGTGGGCAGCGACCAGATCATCGAACGCATCCAGAAGGAAAGCTGGCTGGAGTTCGACGCCGCCCTGGCCGTCCCGGCCATGATGGGGCGTGTCGGGCGCATCGCGCGTATCCTGGGGCCGCGCGGCCTGATGCCGAACCCCAAAGCAGGTACGGTG
>QUBZ01000069.1 GCA_014338005.1 Chloroflexota bacterium
CCGGTCGCGCGCCAGCGCCTTGTAGGCCAGCGCCTCGGCCAGCGGCCCGTCGGCGGCAGCCGCCCGTTCAAAAGCCAGTTCGGCCTGGGGCCACAGGCCAAGCTCCGCCAGCGCGATGCCGATCTGCATCGGCAGATGGGCGGTTGTGGTTTCGATCACTTGCAGCAGCGCGGCGGCGGTTTCCCGGTAAAGCGGGTCATCGGCGGCCAGCAGCAGGTTTTCGCGGGCGGCGTTGGGGCTGTCGGCGGCCTGAATGAGGCCGAGCCGGTAATGCGACCGGCGGTCATCCGGCGCCACTGCCAGCAGGCGTTCCAGCGTTTGTGCCGCCGCCGTCCAGTCCTGGAGTTCGATGTAAACATCGGCAAGCCGGCGCAGCGCGCCAGAATCGTCGGGAATCGCCGACCAGTAGGCGGCGGCGCGGGGCAGATCGCCGGCGTCATGCCAGATTTCGCCGGCCAGCCGCAGCAGTTCCGGCGTCCAGCCGTCGCGGGCGGCCAGCGCCTCCACCTGATAGAGCGCCTGCATGGGGCGTCCCCGGCGCTGGTTTTCCGCCAGCCGCAGCAGCAATTGGTCTTCCGCCAGCGGGCGCGGCTGGCCGAGCAGCAGCAGAATCAAAACGAGCAGCGCCAATGCCGGAACTGCCCGCCAGAAAATCCGCCGGTTTTTCATGGCCGTCACACGCGGCCCAGGGCCCTCGTCACCACTTTTTCGACATCGGCGGCGGTGAACGGTTTAATCAGGTAATCAAAAACGCCCTGAAGTTTGCCCACCAGCCGGTTGGCCGGGTCGCCATAGGCGGTGATGACGATGATAATGGGCATCCGGTCTTTGTGTTTTTCCTTAATGGTTTCCAGGAACTTCCAGCCGGTCATGTCGGGCAGGCCGATGTCCAGCAGCACAACATCCGGCAGCATTTCCTCAAAACGGCTGATGGCCTTCGCGCCGTGTGTTTCGTGCGCCGTTTTCAGGCTCATGCTTTCCAGCGTGGCCTGGATGATTTCGCCCAGTTCGGTGGTATCCTCGATGATCAGGATGGCCGGCGTGTGCGGCGCGCTGCCTTCCGGTTCCTTTTGCGGAACGGGGCGGGTTTCGGCGGTCGTGCGCGAAGCATCCTGGGCTTCATTCACATCCTTACCTTCGCTGCCCGTGACCACGATCGGGGACAGTCCCGTCTCGGCGGCGGGGGCGGTTTCTGCGCCGGTTTTCAGAGCCGGCACGAGCATGGTCTGATGCGGATTACTTGGTTCACGCATCTCCCCGCCATCAGGCGAACCTTCGGCGGCGCTGCGGCTCGCTTCAAATAGAGAGGTATAAGAACGGGTCATATAAAACCTTTGCCGGCACGCTGGCAATATCTCGAACCTTAATCTATCATAACACGCGGGCCGTATTTTGATATATAAGTTTACCAAATCTGGGTCAGAATTCACACAATTTTAAATAGTGTCAACAAATTCCGAACAATGCACAGCAGCAGGAAATCAAAATGAAACGCGGCCTTGTCAAAGCGGCCTTTCTGGGGCTGCTGATTTTCGCTTTTTTGCCGCCGGCGGCGGCCAGCAGCCTGGTGAAGGTCTGCCCGCCGGTGGGCATCCAGGCGCGGGGCGCGACCTTCGAGCCGGGTGGAATCATCCTGACGGCTTTTGACCGGGACAGCCTGTGGGTGTATCACGTTAACGCCGACCGGCGCTACCCGCTGCCGGATACCAACCCCTGCGGCACGAACTGTCACCTGTCGCCGGATGCGCGCTGGATTACCTACGTGAATGCTTTCGACCAGAGCTACGCCAAGATGCGGCTGGACGGAACCGAACGCACGCCGCTGGTGACGTATGCCGCGGACGTGGAATGGTGGTCGGCGGATACGCTGCTGGTCTGGACGCCGGGGCGCAGCGCCTATTTGCAGCCGGAATCCGGCGGCGAGCGCGCGTACCTGGATGTGCAGGGCGTGGTGGCCGTGCAGCCGGGCGGTTATTGGGCGGTGTTAATCCGGCAGGATGGGGACGTGTTCCGGCGCGGTCTGATAGACCTGGAAAAACGCGGCCTGGCGGGCATCGCCCAACCGTACCTTGACCTGGGGGAGGATGTGCCGTATTTCGACGCCGCATCCTGGTCGCCGGATGGGTCGTGGCTGGCGTATGTCGCGCCGGGGATGGTGGATGCCCGGTTGGGCATCGCCGGGGGCGAAATTTTCGGCGTGCGCCCCAGCGATGGGACGCGCGTCCAGTGGACAGACCTCAATGCGGATTACGGGGCGGTGCGAATCAACGGGCGTGCCAGCGGCGAGTTAAGCTGGTCGCCGGACGGCACACGCATCGCCTTCTGGGTGATCGAACTACTGGAGGCGAACCCGGAGGGCAAAACGGGCAGCGCCATGATTCACATCCTCGACATCACTACCGGCTTGGTGCAGGCTTACTGCGGCTTCACCACCGACGAACACACGCCCAACCCGCCGCGCCTGATCTGGTCGCCGGACGGCACGCATCTGGCGTTGGGCGGCAACGTGCCGGGCGATGACAAAGGTTATCTGCTGCTGGCGCTGGACACGGCCACCGGCATTTTTACGGAGTTGAGCAATGGCATTTACCCCACGCTCGGCGGGCCGAATCCGGTGGCCTGGGGGCTGGCTCCGTAACGCGGTGGTCACGCCCCGGCTGTGGCGTGCGCTCAACCGTCCCCCGGCCACGCACCCGCTGTTCCAGCGCACGGTCGTCCTGCCGGCGTACACCAGCGCCCATTATTTAAGCTGGGCGAATCTGGTCATTAACCTGATTCTGGGACTCAGCCGCTATGCGCCCACGCTGTTGTTTTTGCTGATGCCGTTGATTCTGATGATTCTGGGTTTAACCTACGGCCTGGACTGTGGGCTGCGGGTTGGCAGCGCCATCGCCCGCGAGCATGAAAACGACACCTACGGTCTGCTGTCCCTGTCGCCGAACGGGCCGCTGGGGGCCATGTGGGCGCTGGCGACCAGCGCCATCTACCGCAACCACGATTTTATGCGGCTGTGGGAGATCGTGCGGGTTTCGTTGATAACCGGCCTGGCGGCGGGGGTGGTCGTGACCGGCATCGCGCTGGTTTTGAACGCGGACATCTTCACGCGCCTTCCGCAGCCGCCCATGCTGATTTACGCGGGTTTGCTGAATTTCGCCGCCATCGTTGGCGCGCTGTACGCGGAGTACGTGCAGTCGGCGGTGCTGGGCATGCTGGTGGGGCTGGTTGTTTCAACCTACGCGCGCAGCCGCCTGGATGCCAGCATGTGGGTGTTCGGCATTTACCTGCTGCTGCAAATGGTAATTTACGTGCTGACGATGGCGATCGGCTTCACGGCGCTGCCGCTGGCGGTGGAGGCGCTGGCTGTGCGCGGCGATTTTGTGCTGGCCGGGCTGAGTTTCGCCCGCCTGGGGATTTTCGTCCTGGCGCGGGAAGTCGCCATTACGCTGGCCTGGCGCGGCCTGCTGGCGCGGCTGAATGTCCTGCCATCTGAGTCCAACCTCATGAACCATTAAGCGGCCTGGATTATAATCATCCATATCAGCGAAAGGTAGTTCGATTGTGACCGATACGATTGACCCCAAGACCATCCCGACCTTCGACCCGGCGGGATGGCAGCCCGACCCCAAACACCCGCGCCGCCGTCCCCCCTGGATTAAAGTCAAAGCGCCCGGCGGCGAAGTTTTCCAGGAAGTGAATGAGCTGATGCGCCGCCAGCAGTTAAACACCATCTGCGAGGAGGCCAACTGTCCCAATCGCGGCGAGTGCTGGAATCATGGTACGGCGACATTTTTGATTCTTGGCGATGTCTGTACCCGGTCGTGCCGCTTCTGCGACGTGAAAACCGGGCGGCCCAAACCGATTGACTGGAACGAGCCGCTGCGGGTGGCGCAGGCGGTGAAGGCGCTCAACCTGCGGCATGTGGTCATCACCAGCGTCAACCGCGACGAACGCGCCGACGGCGGCGCGCCGGTGTTCGCCATGACCATCAAAGCCGTGCGGCAGCTTCAGCCGGGGTGCAGCATCGAAGTGTTAATCCCCGACTTCAAGGGCAGCGAGGCGGCGCTGAAAATCGTCATGGACGCGCAGCCGGAAATCCTGAATCATAACGTCGAAACCGTGCCGCGCCTGTTCAAAAAAGTGCAGCCGCAGGATCGCTACGAGTGGGCGCTGGCGACCCTGGGCAACGCCAAAAAGATGGACCCGCTGGTGCTGACCAAAAGCGGCATCATGGTCGGCCTGGGCGAAACGTTTGATGAAGTGGTCGAAGTGATGCGCGACCTGGCCGGGCTGGGCGTGGACATCCTGACCATCGGCCAGTATTTGCAGCCCAGCAAAAGCCACCTGGACATCGAACGTTATTATCTGCCGGAGGAGTTCGACGCCTTCGAGACGGTCGGCAAGGAACTGGGCTTTAAGTGGGTGGAAAGCGGCCCGCTGGTACGCAGCAGCTACCGCGCCGACCAGCAGGTGCGCGAGCTGTCGAAGCTGAACTTCATCCACATGCGGGAATAACCTCACGCACCTCACCCCTGAATCCTGTCCCGTGCGGCGTAGGGACGGCCTTCTGGCCGTCCGCCGCCTCGGACACGCAGAAGCGCCCCGGACGCGCAGAAGCGCCTCGGATACGCAGAAACACCTCGGACACGTAGAAGCGCCTCGGACACGCAGAAGCGCCTCGGACACGCAGAAGCGCCTCGGACACGCAGAAGCGTGTCCCTACAGTCACCCTGGACAGGGGGTGAGGTTTCCGGTTTTTGCGCCCCTAACACCTTTCCGTCATAATCGTAAATACCATAAATCAACACGCCGCGCCGGGGGGACGATGCTGAAACACGGTCTGAAACTGCTGGTTGGCTGCCTGATGGGGCTGTTGGCGGTGTCCGTGTCCGCGCAGGAAGCCGGAAGTCTGAACCTGTTCGTCGAGCGGGATGCGCTGACGCTGTACGTGGCCGCCGGCCCGGCCTGGCTGGGCGACCTGGAATTTAGCGCTCTGAACGCGCAGGGCGTGGTTCGAAGCATCCGCCTGCGGGCTGATTTCGATGTGCTGCAAATAACCGGCGGCTACGCCGATGCCGGCATGTGTTTTGTTTACAGGCTGTCCGGGGCGGCGCCGCCCTTACAGGATGCCTGCTCGCAGCCCAGCCGGGTCTTCCGCCGGGATGTGGCCCGCGCCGACGTGTTCTGGTACGACACCGTGACCAGCCGCGCCCGCACCATAATTGTCTATGGTTCGGGGGCAGGTGTTAATGGCGAACCCTGCCCACCGGATTTACCGGACTGCCCTTTTTCCTGGAGTGTAACCCCTGCTCAGGTCGCCCAGGCTCAGGCGGCGGCTTACGACTACCGGCAGGGCAACGCCGCCTGGAGGCCGGTTTTCCAGACTTTCGACGATGTGGAGATAGCGCTGGTGCCGCCGGGCTGTTTTATGATGGGCAGCGAGAATGGGGAGGACAACGAAAAACCGGCCTACCAGCAGTGTTTCGACGCGCCGTTCTGGATCAGCCGCACGGAAGTGACCAACGTGCAGTATAAACGCTGCGTGGAGGCGGGCGCGTGCCAGCCGCCGAATAATCGAGCCTTCTTTGATAACCCGGCCTATGCCGACCACCCGGTGGTGTACGTGGATTGGTTTCAGGCGAAAGCCTATGCCGGCTGGCGAGGCGGCGCGCTGCCGACGGAGCGGGAATGGGAGTACGCGGCGCGCGGGCCGGACGGGCTGGACTATCCCTGGGGGGATACGTTCGATGAGACGCGGCTCAATTTCTGCGACAAAAACTGCCCCTACAGTTGGCGCGAAACATCTGGAGACGATGGTTACGCCCAGACTGCGCCGGTGGGCAGCTATGCGAGCGGCGCGTCGTGGGTAGGCGCGCTGGATATGAGCGGCAGCGTCTGGGAGTGGACGAACACGCTCTACGCACCTTATCCCTACGATGCCGGTGATGGGCGCGAAGCGGATACCGAGGGCATCACGAATCGGGTGCTGCGCGGGGGTTCGTGGTTCAACGATCAGTTCGACGCCCGCGCCGCCTACCGTGTCAGGTACGGCCTGTTCTTTCGTAGCAACTACAACGGTTTTCGGGTGGTGTGGGGTGGCGTCCCTTCGTAGCGCCGCCAGCGCGGGGCGGGGTGTTAGCGTCCGCCTGTGCGAACCGATCTGTTCAACCCGCCCCTACGGGCCTTTGCCGTAAAGATGTTATCCGTTGAACCCGCCCTTACGGGCGTTCGCCTCATCTGACAAAAACCTGCCCCCTGCGACTGGCGCGGTTAAACGTCCGTCTCATCCCGCTCGGAGTCGCCCAGAATGCGGCGGAGTTCCTGTTCCCATACGTCGGCCAGGGGGTCGAACAGCACTTCGGTGAAGTCGTCGGAGAGGCGCTGCATGTATTCGCGCACGTTGAGCTGCGGCGCGGCGCGGTCGAGTTCGTCCACCTTCGCCGCGACCGATTCGACCACGCGCCCGGCTTTATCTTCCAGGTCGGCCAGGTCGAAGGCCGTTTTCAGCAGGTAGTTGACGCGCTTCATCACACCCAGCCAGGCCATAAAATCATTTTCGATGCGGATGCCGCTGCCCGCGCCCAGCGCGCCGGAAAAATTATAAGTCGGCACGAAGGCGTACAGGCCGATAAATTCCATGCCGCGTTCCCCGGCGCGTTTGCACAGGTACGAGCCGATGCTGGCGCCGCCGTGATAATCGGAGAAGGTCACGCCCAGGTGTTTGAGCGAGTCCTTCATGGCCGGCAGGCTGTAAATGCAGGATACGAGGCGCTCTCTATCGTAGGGCAGTTCGCCATATACGCCGCCCAGCCCGACGATGCGTTTGACGCCCAGCGCCCGCGCCGCGTCCAACAGCGCCGCCACATAACGTTCGATGTCCAGGTGCGGTTCATCGCCCAGGAAGATCACCACGCCGCGCCGCTCGTCGCCGGTGAAGTAAAACTCGTTGCGCGGCGTGTCCAGCGAACGCGGGTAGCCGTCGTCAAAGCGCACCACCGGGCGCACCAGATCGTGCGTGCCGGGAATCTGGAACAGGTAAAAACCCTCCGGGCGCAGCGCGCCGATCTTGCGCGCGTTCGTCTGCTGGATAAGGTACTGCGGCAGGGCAGACGACACCGAGCCGCCGTCGGCCCACTGCCGCCAGCCGGCGATCAAAACCATTTCCTGCGCTGTCGGGCGTTCCGTAAATTCAACCGCCTCGGCCATGTTCAGTCTCCAATCCGCGAATTTGCGTAGGTGTGCCGGGGCGATCACGCAGGATCGCCCCTACGGTATTTACTGCCTGCTTTATGGCTCAGTCTTGACCATACCTCCACGCGCTTTATGTTCATTATACGGGGTTTTCACGCTCGCCCAGCGCGTCCCGTCCGGCCTGCGGGGTCAGTATTCCTTCCACCGCTCCATGATGCGCTGGTAGGCCTCGTTGATTTCCTGCATCCGGGCGTTGGCGTCCGGCGAGGGGTTGTTGTCCGGGTGGTAGCGCAGCGCCTGGGCGCGGTAAGCGCGTTTGATGTCCGTTTGAGTGGCCGTGACCGGGATGCCGAGCAGCGCGTAGCAGGGACGCAGGGGGTGGTCATCGTCCAGCGTTTCGGCCTCCGGGCGTGTATGGTGGAACTGCGGCGTGAAGCCGGCCACTTTTCGCACGCCCAGCAGGTATTTGTTATCGAAGGTAGCGTAATCGCCGCTCAGATCGGCCAGGTTAACCGGCTCGCCGGTGGTGAGGCGGCGGCTGCGGTCTATAAAAACCGGCACGATCTCCACGCTTTTGCCGTCCAGCCGGTAGGCAAATACTTTGCCGCCGTAGGCGTGCAGCAGCAGACGCAGGGCATCGCTCATCAGGGCGGTCTGGCCGTCATCGGTGATGAGGTCGAAAGATAGAATAAACAGCGTGTGCATATCGCGCTGCGTATTGGCGTTAAGGGTCTTTTTGACGAAGCCGACGGACAGTTCCCCCGCCAGCAGGTAAATCACAATGTCTTCGTGGAAGTTGGGCTGGGCGATGTTCACGATCAGCGCGCCTTCATCCAGCACGCGAATGGAGTGAACGTTCGGGACTGCGCGCAGTCCACCCACAAGATGCTGGAATGCAACGCGCAACGTACTCATGATTCCTCCTCAGGCTCTAGTGTATCAAAAAAGCGGGGGAGGAATCAAAAGGGTGCATGGTCGCGCCCGGTTTTGGGCAGGTTGAGAAACCCGTCCCTACAGTGTCGGTTGACAGGCGACCACACAGGGCCGCCCCTACGCCGTTAACCTAACTTTCGATCACCTTGTCGTCAATGAGCTGCTGCTGTACCTTCTGGCCGCGTGGATCGAAAGCGAAGTGCTGGCCGTGAAGCTGAAACTCCATATCCTGCATGGCGCGCCCGGCGCGGTTTTTCTCCACCGTGAACACCACCCAGTCGCGGAACTGTTTGGCCGTGTAAGGGTTGAAGGCCACGTGGTCTTTGGACAGGATGTGATATTTGTTGTTCATGATGATGGCGATGTCGGACTCGTAGTCCAGGGCGCTGCTGCCGCGCAGGTGGAACAGGTGGATACGTTTGCTCTTTAACCCTTCGCGGTCGGCGGCGACGATGGCCCACACCGGCACATCCAGCGAAAGCGCGATGTCCTTCAGCCCTTCGACGATGATGGTCACTTTATCGTTTTCGTCGCGAGGGCGCTCCGGGTAAACGGCGATTTTTTGCAGGTAGTCCACAAAGACGGTGACATTGCCGCCGGTGGCGTCGCACAGGCGAGCGGTCATCTCTTTGATGGCCTTGAGCGTGGTCACGGCAGGGCTGGCCTTGACCAGAATCATGCGGTCGGAATAACGGGCGATGCGCGCCAGCGCCGGGGCGGTTTTCGGGTTATCGCGCAGGATGGCCTGAAGCGAGCCGGCGGGGTTGTTGTCGCGCCCCATAAAACCTTTCGCCCGTTCGGCGACGATGATCTGGTACAGGTCGCGCAGTTTGACGCCGCGACTGAGATCAACTTCCGGCGGGTTAATGCTTTCCAGGCACAGCAGCCGGTGCATGAGGTGTGTTTCGGTATGTTCGTAAGACAGATAAAAAGCGTACTGGTCGGGGCGCATGGCGATATTCCGGGCGATTTGCAGGGTCGCAATGGTTTTGCCGATACCCTGCGCGCCGCCGAGCAGCACGAGTTCAGTTTTCCGCAGGCCGCCGCCGATGAAACCATCCAGCGGGTCGAAGCCGGTTGACATTGGCACATAATCCACCAGATCGCCCTGGATAACCCGGTCGTTGGCTTCGCTGATGACCTGGGTAAGCGTGCGCGGCATGTGCGCGCCGCTGCCGCGATTGCCCCGCTGAGGCGGCGCGCCGGTGCGCGGCTGGGCAGCGGGCGGCGAGGCGGCGGGCGGCGCCGGCGGTTTGACCAGGTCAGGGTCAGGGGGTAAATCGTTCGTAAAACGGCGCGTTGCCATGCAAAACACCTCTTTTTCTCATGTTTACATCATACTCTTTACGTTTTTGCAAAGCAAACGCCCGAACCGGACTCTAACCGAATTTTTGACGAATTTTGCAGGTTCTAACCGGAACATTACCAAACCTTAACGATCTTTACGCAATTCGGCATTTCTTACGCATCTGCATATTTATAGTTTATTCACAAACGCCATAAAATTGTGCTAAAATGAAGGTGTTTCGTTTTCGCCGTGTTTGTTGGGGCAACAAGCGCGGCGTTTATACGCTATCAAAGTACACGAGGGTGTAACGTGATACAGGAACTCATTAGCCGAGCCGACCAACGCGGGTACATTACCTACGACGACGTTCTCGAATTTCTGGATGACGAGGGCGACGATATGAACAGTATCGAAACCCTGCTTTTCGAGCTGGACGAGTTAGGCGTCGAAATCCGCCAGGAAAGCGAGCCGCCGGCTCGGGTGGGGTTTGGTGAGGAGGTTGAGTTTGAGTTCGAGCCGGAAGAACTGACGCAAGACCCGGCTGTAGGCGACATTAACGCCGTTTCCCCGGACGACCCCGTTGGCCTGTATTTCCGCCAGATGGCACAAGAACCCCTCCTGACCGCACAAGAAGAAATTGAACTGGCAAAACGTATCGAACTGGGCAAAGAAGCGCGCAAATGTCTGCTCAAACCCGGCCTGCGTGAGATGTATGGCCTGGGCTGGATCGCGCATATGGAGCGGCTGGTCAGTGACGGCCAGGCCGCGCGCGAACACCTGGGGCGCGCCAATACCCGGCTGGTGGTGAGCATCGCCAAACGGTATATGGGCCAGGGGCTGCCGTTCCCGGATTTAATCCAGGAAGGCAACGTGGGCCTGATGCGCGCGGTGGATAAATACGATTACACGCGCGGCAACCGCTTCAGCACCTATGCGACCTGGTGGATTCGCCAGGCCATCACCCGCGCCCTGGCGCAAAAGACCCGCACCATCCGTATTCCCCTGCACATGACCGAACGTATCCGCCAGATGTACCGCACCGCCCAACACCTGGAGCAAAGCCTGGGACGCCGCCCCTCGCCGGAAGAAATCGCCGCCGAGATGGATTTACCGTCGGAAGCGATTCGCGGCATGATGGACGCCAGCCAGCACGCCATCGCGCTGGAGCGCCCGGTTGGCGACGACGGCGACAGCGAATTTGGCGATTTTATCGAAGACCAGGACTCGCCCAGCCCGGTCGAATCGGCCACCCAACACCTGCTGCAAGAGACTATTGAGGAAATTTTAAGCGAGCTGACGCCGCGCCAGAGCCACATCCTGCGGCTGCGGTTTGGCCTGGGCGGCGGCGAGCCGCACACCCTGGAAGAAATCGCCAACAAGTTCGGCCTCAGCCGCGAGCGCATCCGCCAGCTTGAAAAAGAGGCACTCCGCAGCCTGCGCCATCCCCGGCTGGCCCACAACCTGCGCGATTATTTGAGTTAGGCGTATTTTCCCCTGCGATTTTAAGACCGGGCTGCCACGCCCGGTTTTGATTCCTGGGGCGCGGCGCTGCCGGTTATAGGCGATAATGAGCAGGAGCAGTTTTTTAAGAGGCAACCATTTATGCGAGCTTGGCTTCCGGCGGTTCGGTGGGGGATTGGCGCGGCGTTGGCCTCGCGGCTGGCGCTGCTGGTTTGGATGGCGGTCGTGTGGCTGTTCGTGGGCGAGCGGTTGGGCATCCCGGCTGACCTGCATACCGACCCGGTGGCGAATTTGCCGGCGCTGGAGCAGCCGGTTGAGCGGGCGATTTTCGGCGTGTGGCGGCGCTGGGACGCTTCGCATTATCTGAATCTGGCACAGAACGGCTACCGCGCCGAAGACCCCGGCCCGACGGTGTTTGGCGTGCTGACGCCCCTGGGCATCCGGGTTTTTGATGCGGCGCTGCCGGGCGGCATTGATCTGGCCGCAGTGGTTTATGCCACTGCCGCCTGCGCCTTCGCGCTGACGATGCTGTACCGCGTGTGCGAAGCCTGCTATGGCGACGCCAGCCTGGGGCGCTGGTCGGTGAGGGTGGTGGCGTCGCTGCCGCTGGCGTTTTTTTTCAGCGCCCCGATGTCCGAGACGGCCTACCTGGGGCTGGCGCTGGGTGTGTTTTACGCCGGCGCAAAAGGGCGCTGGCTGCTGGCCGGGGTGTTCGGCGCGCTGGCGGCGCTGGCGCGATCGCAGGGGGTGATGCTGGCGGGTGTGGCCGGGTTGATGCTGTGGCAGGAAAGCCGCGCGCGTTTCCCCGCCTGGCCGGAACGGCTGCTTGATCTGGCGCGGCGGGGCTGGCCGCTGCTGCTCGTCCCGGCGGCGTGGGCGGGTTTTCTGGTATTCCGGGATGGGCTGGGGCTGCCGGCGCTGGAGGAAGTCTACCGGACGCGCTCGTACATCTTTTTCACCAATCCGCCGGACGGCCTGCTGCTTAATCTCCGCTACATCGTCGAAAACCCTGCCGAGTCGCTGTTTAATGTAGACCTGTGGGCGCTGGTGGTGTCGCCGGTTTTGTTCCTGCTTTCGCTGCGCGACCGCCGCCACCGCCGCGCGCCGCTGATCGCCTATACGCTGTTTTCGATGCTGGTAGCGGTGTCCAAAATCAACTGGGCGTGGGGCGGCTACGACGAAGTGCTGTACAGCCAGAGCTTCGCCCGGTACATGCTGACCGTCTTTCCGCTGACGATCTGGCTGGCAGATGTGCTGCGCCGGCGTTCGCGCCGCGTCCGGGCGGCCTATTTTACGCTTTCCGGGGCGGGGCTGGTGATCTTTAGCGCGCTGCTGGCGTTGGGCGGCGGCGCGCCGTAAGGCGATCTGCCCCGGTTTTTGGGGGGGCGGTCGTGCATTTTATGGCGTTTAATTTTCTTTAAGGGCAGCTCATCATGTAGCCCGGTTGCATAAATTCTCATATAATTAAAACCAGCACCAGGTGGAAGAATGCCGGGAAGTTAATTGGGTGGAAGGGCATCTCACGTGGAAGCGAAAGGCAGCCTCAATGGTTATGGCGGGTGTAGATGGGCGTCAAGGATATTATGATGCCCAAAATTTTCATCTCCTACCGCCGTGACGACAGCCGCAAAGATGCCGGACGCATTTACGACCGCCTGGTCGAGGCCTTCGGCAAACCCAACGTATTCAAGGATGTGGACAGCATCCCGATGGGCAGGGATTTTCGCGGCGTGCTGCGCGAGGCCGTCGCGCAGTGTGACGTGCAGCTTGTCATTATCGGCAAATCCTGGCTGAACATCACCGATGACCGGGGCAGCCGGCGTCTGGACAACCCTGGTGATTTTGTGCGGATTGAGGTTGAATCCGCGCTTCAGCGTGACGGCTGCCTGGTTGTTCCGGTGCTGGTGGACGGCGCTTCTATGCCGCGCGCCGATGACCTGCCGCCGGAACTGCGCGAGCTGGCCTTCAAGAACGCGGTCATCGTGCGTGATGACCCCGATTTTCACAACGATGTCACCCGGATTATCCACTCGTTGGGCGGCGGCCCGGCACGCCGCCCGGAGCCGATGGTCGCGCCCTTCGACGCGCACGAACCTGTCCCGGACGCGGTTGAGCCGGATACTGCCGTCGCCGGGGATTTACAGGTATTATTCCCCAACGCCGTGACCTACAGCGTATCCCGGCAAAACCGAACGCTGCATATCGGGCGTGTCGAGCTAAAGAATACCAGCCGCAAGGCTGTTCCCGCCGGATGGCGGATCAAACTGGTTCTCCTCAGACCCGTTGATTTTCGAGTCACCTTAACCGATACCATCATATTGTCGGCTTTTGCGCCTGGCAGCATCATCCCCATTGGCCCCTACACTGTTGACCTGCCGAACGATATAACGTCCAGCAAAGACATATGGCACGTTGAGCTGTATGTCATCAGTTCGGAGCGGCACGAAAATCTCCTGTTTCGCAGCGCCGGTTTCCTGTTTTCTTAGGCGCAGGTGGACGAGTTTTCGCAGCCAATAGAATAACGTTAAGGGGAAAGGGTTCTTCTTTATGTTTAAACCAGGCGACAAACTGCTGGAAGGTGGCCGTTACGAAATTATCGGGCAGGTCGGCAAAGGTGGCATGGGGATTGTCTACAAAGCCCTTGACATCAATCTCGACCGGCTGGTGGCGATCAAAGTGCTGCCGACTGAAGTGGCCGAAGACCGGCGTTTCATCAGAAGTCTTAAACATGAGGCGAAGTTGGCGGCAGGGCTGCGCCATGAAAACGTCGTGATGGTCTATGATGCGCCCGAATGGGAACAAAATCATTTTATCATCATGGAGTTTGTGGAAGGCAGGACGCTGGAAGATATTGTCGTTGATGATTTCCCTCTGCCCATAGACCAGTTTCTGGACATCATGATCCAGACCTGCACAGGTCTGCAATACATCCATGACCATCAAATCCTGCACCGGGACATCAAGCCCAAGAATATCATGATGACGGAACGGGGCGTGGTGAAAATCACGGACTTCGGCATTGCCCACATTGTTAAACAGACCGTCGCACGGCTGACGGGCAAAACCACCGGCACGATGCCGTACATGTCCCCGGAACAGATCACGGCGCGGCCATCCGATCACCGCAGCGATATTTATTCGCTGGGCGTGACCATGTACGAAATCCTGACCAATGATCTGCCGTTTCCCGGCCCGGATTTCGCCTTTCAACATCTTCAGGTCGAAGTCCCCTCGCCCAGCGAGCGCCTGCCGGACTCCGGCATTCCGACCAGTGTCAGCGTTATCGTGATGCGATGTCTGAAAAAAGACCCGGCTGACCGGTATGGCGCGATGTCCGAGATCACAAAAGACCTGGACGCCGTCAAACGGGGCGACCCCATCGCAGACCAGACCGAACGTCTGAAGGCGCTTGAGGCCGAAGCTCAGGCGGAATCCGCCGCCCGGAATTTCCGGCGGGTGATCGAAATCTGCGAGCAGATTCTCAAGATTGACCCGGACAATGCCGCCGCCAAAGAAGGCATCGAGCTGGCGCGTAAGGCGCTGGACACGGAAGCAAAAGAGATTGATGACCTGCTTCGTAAAGCCCAGCAGGACGAGGAGGCTGGAAACTTCCAGGAAGCCATCCAGACCTACCGCAAAATACTGGATAGAGTGCCAGATCACAAAGCGGCGGATGCCGGGCTTAAGAAGGCTGAAAAACGGCTGAATGAGCAGCGGCAGGACGAAAAGGACAAACTCATCCGCCAGGCGCGGGAAGCCGAACGCAAGGACGATTATGAGGAGGCCATCCGGCTGTGGAAAAGCGTTCTGCGGATTGACAGCGGCAATAAGGCCGCCCGAACCGGGCTTGAAGATGCGGAGAAAGCCGTTAACGACCGCCGGAAGGAGATAGATCGGCTGTCGCGCCAGGCGCAGCAGGAAGAACACGATGGCCGGCTGGAAGATGCGATCCGCACCTGGGACAAGGTATTGAAGCTGGAGCCTGGTAATGATACGGCCCAGACCAGCAAATCGGTCGCCGAGGATATTTTGCGGCGGGAAAAGCAGCGGATTGAGGACGAAAAAAACCGGGAAAAACAGCGGATTGAGAACGAGAAGCGGCGACAAAAAGAGGAAGAGGAGCGCCGGCAGCTTGCCGTCCAGCAGGCTCAGCGGCGCATTCAGATGCTGGTGGTTCAGGCTCAGGAAGAGGAAAGAGCCGGGAACGCTGAGGGCGCGCTCGAACTGTGGCAGCAGGTTCTCGATATTGCCCCCGATCATCAGATCGCCCAGGCCGGTAAAAAGCGAAACCAGGAGCTAATGATGAACAGAAGGTTCAAGAAAATCGAGTACGCCGTCGCTGCGGCAAGCATCTTCATCCGAAACCTGCACCGCAATAATTTCGATCATGGCATGATCGCTACCTTTGGCAATACATTTCGCGTGGAGCAGAATTTCACCTCTAACGAAAACAACCTCCAGTATTCGCTGGGTCGGGTCGTCAATTCTATCACCAACGAACGAACCCGCCTCTACGACTCGATCGAGGATGTGATTACCGAATTCTGGCGAAACGGCGCGCGGGATCGCCCCTGGCTGCTGACCATCATCACCGACGGCCAGGATAATGAAAGCCGGAAATATCGTTCCACCGACCGGAACAGCCCGGTTCGCATTGGCGATTATGTCCTGCGGCGCTTCAACCACGAGCCGACCAACTTCCCGTTTTTGATCGGCGTGGGTGATGGGCAGCAGATTGACGCGCAGTCACTCGCCACCATCGGGCAGGTTGGGCGTTTCCCGGCGGTGACGATTGCCGCGTTCCCGCTGCTGGAGCAGATGTTCCTGAGAATCGCCTTGCAGGTGTCCAGCCAACTGGTCGGCAGAACCTTTGACTTTGCCGGGCTGACCTGGGCGCAGGTGCAGGAAATTCGCAAGCTGGTTCAGGTCCCGATAGATTATGCGTTCCTCATTGACCGTTCCGGTTCCATGAACGAACTGGGTTGAGTGCGCGGGAGTCGCCTGTCGTATAGACCTAACAGCCGGTGACATAGTTCGTTTGGGAGACAAAATAGCATGTCCAGGCCACCGCATGACATCACTTTGGACGTTATAGGCAATAAGCTGTCGGTCGAATCTCCCCATACCATTTTATGCACGATCAACCGTGCTAGCCGCCAGATTACACTTGCCCGCATGGAACTGCTGCTGGACACAGACGCCGACATCCCCGCCGGTTGGCGCGGGAAGATCTGTATGGTTTCCGGGATTGGCCGTCGTGAGTCGCTTCTCGACAGCCTGCCGTTGGGGGTGATCCGGGCGAAGGAGCGAACGCCGATTGGCCCGTATCGCGCCGATGTGCCGAGAGATCTGCTGGAAAGCAAAGACGACTGGCTGCTGGAATTTTTCATTATTGATTTAGAGAACAATGAAAGGCTGATTTTTAAAGGCCAGATCAAACAGATCGATTCGGCGGATATGGACCTGGAAAGCCAGCTTGCCGAGTTAAGAGCCGAACTGGACAGCAAGGAACGGGCGCTCAAGGAAATCCAGGCTGATCTGAATGAAGCCACGCGCATCAGAGCGCGGGACAAAAAAGACTATGAACAACTGCTGTCGGCTTTGACTGAGACAGAAGAAAAATACGAAAAGCAGTTGGCCGAAAAAGACGATGAAATCCTGAAGCTTAATGCGGAGAGCAAGGATAACATCAAACTTGTCCGCGAACAGTATTCCGATAACGAACGTCTAAGAAGCGAGAACAACCGCCTGACGCAGATGTTCGATGATCTGGATGCCCGCTACGCCTCGTTGGAAGCCGAGCTGCATAATAAGATCGGCCAGATTGCCGAACTTCAGGAAAAGATCGGCAGGTTGGAACTTGAGCGCGACCGGGCGGAACGGCTGACCGAGGAGCAAAAGGGCAAAATCGAAGGGCTTCAGCGGGAACTGACGACTAATCAGGAAATCTACGCCAAGCGCCACAGTGCTGCCGAAGAATTGGCGAGCAAAGTGAAAGGGCTTCAGGCTGAACTGGAAGCGAATAAGGAGGTGCTGGCCCAACGCAGCGAACAACTGGAAGCAGAAAGGGTCAGATCGCAAAGGCTGGAGCGCGAACTGGCGCAGTTACAGGATTCACAAACGCGCTCTACGACCAGGCTCAGTCATCAGGACGATATGATTGAACGGCTGAGTAAAGCGCGAGATAAGGCAGAAGAAGAGATTCTGGCGCTGAGAAACAGGCTTTCGGAAAAAGAGGACGAAGTTTTGCAGCTTCGGGAGCAGATGGCCGAGGTCACGACACACCTGACTCAGGCGCGGCAGCAGACGACCGATTTGCAAGCACAGCTTGATAAAGCGTTGGCCGGAGAAACTATCAGCGAACGCTACGAACTGATCCGGCGCGTCGAATGGGGGGATGCCGGCACCGTCTATAAGGTTTACGACAGGCAGCTTAACCGCGCCGTCGCCCTCAGGGTTTTGCCCCCCACGCTGGTTTCTGACCGGAGAGCCTTTCGTCAGCTAACCCACGAGGCACAGTTGTTAGCGAAGCTGACCAACATCAACACCATTCGCCTGTACGATTTTGTCACCGAAGGCGAACCGTACATCGCCCTGGAATATGTGGATGGCAAGACCTTTCGCAAGCTGCTAGACACCGAGGGCGCGATGCCGCTGGAAGCGGCGGCGGATTATATGGCGCAGATTTGTAAGGGGCTTTCTTATGCCCATTCACAACACATCTACCATCGCAACCTCAGACCCGAACACCTGATGCTGACCGAAGATGGTTTTGTCAAAATCATGGATTTTGGCATCGCCGAGATGATCCGCACCTCGATGGCTCGTTTAAGCGGCAAAGTGCCGATGGAGGTGCTGCCGTATCTTTCCCCGGAACAGCTGCGCGGCGAATACGATCTTGATGGCAGATCGGACATTTATTCGCTGGGTATTGTGTTTCATGAAATGCTCACAGGGCGGATTCCCTTCAAAGGCGAGACTGCTGAGCATCTGATCGGAGAACAGCCGGTCATCATGGAAAGCGCGCAGATACCACCGGCTGTAAAGCGGGTTATCGAGAAATGTCTGGAAAAGAAGCCGGAGAACCGTTACGCGACTGTGGAAGAGCTTTCCAGCAGCATCGCCGAAGCCGTTCGAGGCTGAAGTAGGCTCTGAAGTGGGTTTGCCTACGCACGCCTGATGATAAATCCATCCTCAATAACCACCCGCCAGGGCAGGTGATCTTCTGTCTCCATGCCTGCGAGCCGAGGGTCATGCAGCCCGCCGGCGGGTTTATCGCTGCGCCGTAAGGTGATCTGCCCTGGTGCTTGTGAAGGCGGGCGCGTGTTTTATAATGGGATGAGATTAAGGTTCAGGCGCGGTTAAACAGCGCGCCGGTTTAGAAAAAGGAGCGAAGGGTGTCTGAGGTAACGACCCGGTATGCATTTTTTAAAGGTCAGATTGTTCCTATCGAATCGGCTAAAGTCAGCGTGATGACCCACGCGCTGAATTATGGCACGGGCGTTTTTGGCGGCCTGCGCGGGTACTGGAACGAGGAACAGGAACAGCTGTACGTTTTCCGCATCCACGACCACATGAAGCGGTTCATCCAGTCCGCCAGCCTGATACGCATTGAGGTGAAATATTCGGCGGATGAACTGGTGAATATCATCACGGAACTGCTGCGAGCGGAAGGCTGGCGCGAAAACTGTTACATTCGCCCGCTGGCCTACAAAGCCTCAGAGCTGATCGGCGTGCGGCTGCACAACCTGGAAGACGAGGTGACGATCTTCAGCCTGCCGTTCGGGCGTTATATCCAGAACGAAGAAGGCGCGCATGTGTGTTTTTCCGCCTGGCGGCGTGTCGAGGACAACGCCATCCCGGCGCGGGGTAAAATTGTCGGCGCGTATGCCAACTCCGCGCTGATTAAAACCGACGCGGCGCTGTCCGGGTACGACGAGGCGATCGTGCTGAACGAAGACGGCCACATCTCGGAGATGAGCGCCGCCAACTTCTTTATGATTCGGGACGGCGTGGCGATCACTCCGCCCAAACAATCGAACGTGCTGGAAGGCATCGTGCGGCGGTCGCTGATTCAACTGCTGCGCGATGAAATGGGCGTAGAAGTAGTCGAGCGCGACATTGACCGCACCGAACTATACGTAGCCGACGAAGCCTTCATGTGCGGGACGGGCGTGCAGGTGGCGGCCATCACCAAAGTCGAACACCGCAGCATCGGCACGGGAAGCATCGGGCCGATCACCGACCGCCTGCGTAACCTGTTTTTTGACGTGGTGAGCGGGCGTGTGGATAAATACCGCGATTGGCTGACGCCGGTCTACCAGAACGAGCCGGTGCGGTAAGCCGATAACAAGCGCCGGGGGCGGCACGGGGCTTACGCATGAAGATACCGGGTCTCAATAAGTTTGCGGTTCGCTCTTCGACCTCACCTCAAACCCCCGCCCCATAGGGGATATACGTCCCCATTCGGCGAGCCGAATTTAGGGCGGGGGCTTAATCGCCCCGGCAGCAAAGTCTCCCCCGAATTCGGGGGAGATTTAGAGGGGGTCTGGCGCATTGCCGGGCCGCCCCTACATCTTTGCGTTATACGTTTTTCCGCGCGGCTGCCGGTCAATCCCCGAACGAATAGACCTTGCCGATATAATTCTGTTCCCGCGCAAAGGCCATCAGTTCGTCGCGGAAGTTGGGATGGGCGATGTTGATGAGGGCTACCGCGCGCTCGGCAATCGAACGCCCGTACAGGTCGGCCACGCCGTATTCGGTGGCGACGAAACGCACGTCGTTGCGGCTGGTGGTGACGCCCGCGCCGGGCTTAAGCATCGGCACGATGCGGCTGATGGTGTCGTTTTTGGCGGTGCTGGGCAGGGCGATAAACGACTTGCCGCCCTTGCTGCGGGATGCGCCGCGCACGAAATCCACTTGGCCGCCCACACCGGAATAAAGCTTCGTACCGATGCTGTCCGCGCAGACCTGACCGGTGAGGTCTACTTCCAGGGCGGAGTTGATGGACACCATGCGGTCGTTCTGAGCGATGATGAACGGGTCATTCACGTATTCGGTGGGGTGGAACTCGAAAATCGGGTTGTCGTCAATGTAGTCGTAGAGGGCTTTTGTCCCCAGCACGAACCCGGCGATGACCTTGCCGGTGTGCAGGTTTTTGGCCGCGTTGGTGATGACGCCGGCTTCGATCATCTCCATCACGCCGTCGGAGAACAACTCGGTGTGGACACCCAGGTTTTTATGGTTGGTCAGGCGGCGCAGCACCGCGTCTGGGATGCCGCCGATGCCGGTTTGCAGGGTGGCCGTATCCGGGATCAGTTCGGCGATGTGGTTGGCGATGCGATCCTGAATCGGAGACGGCGGCTCCGGGTGGACTTCCAGCAGCGGGTAGTCGGCTTCGATGAAATAATCCACCTGGCTGACGTGGATAAAACTGTCGCCCAGGGCGCGCGGCATATGCGGGTTGACCTCGGCGATGACCATGCCGGCGCTTTCGGCGGCGGTTTTGGTGACGCCTACTTCTACGCCGTAGGAGCAGTAGCCGTGTTCATCGGGTGGGCTGACGTGGATAACCGCCACATCCAGCACCAGCCGACCGCTGCGGAACAGCAGCGGGATTTCGTGCAGGAACACGGGCGTAAAATCGGCCATGCCGTCGTTAACGGCCTTTCGCACCTTGCCGCTGACGAACAGGCTGTTGATGCGGATATGATCGCTCATATCCGGCGTGATGTAATCGCCCACGCCCAGGTCGAGGAGCTGCACCAGCTCGACGGCGTGCAGCTCGTGGGCATGGTCGCGCAGGGCCTGAATAAACCGCTGCGGCGTGGAACAGTTGCCGGTTACAAAAACGCGCTGGCCGGAGACAATCTTCTGCGCGGCTTCTTCCGGGCTAATTCGACGCGATCGCCAATCCAGAGGCATAGAAGGTTCCAATCCTTACTCAACAGATGTTGTAACACTTTCAGTCTATTCAAAATGGGACTCGGCCAAAAGTGACGAATATCCCTTTGACGGTAAGATAATTGATACTGGCTTCCGGTACAAGAGCCGTTTAGAGTAAAAGTAGCGTGGAAAAGCGCGAGTCGAAAGGACGGCTTTCATGTTAAAGCATGTGCTGGTTCCATTGGATGGCTCGAAACTGGCTGAAGAAGCCCTGGAACACGCGGTGAATATCATCTGCCCGGATGGAAAAATCACCCTGCTGTCGGCGGTGGATGTGCCAGAAGTGCCGATTTACGGCTACTATCCCCCGGCAACCGTGCCAGATTACCAGTCCACCGTCGAAGATTTGCTGCCCCAGGCCAAAAATTACCTGGAACAGATCGCCAAAGGGTTGGAAGGTCCCGGCATCGCTGTAGAGATCGAAGTGCATATCGGCGAGCCGTCCCAGGTGATTGCCGAAACGGCGGTGCGGCTGAAGGTGGACGCCATCGTGATGTCCACGCACGGGCGCTCCGGGTTGAGCCGCTGGCTGTTCGGCAGCGTGACCAATAAAGTGCTGGGGACGCGCTGCTGCCCGGTGTTTGTCATCCCCAGCAGGCAGTCCGAAGCGAAAACGTAGCCCGATTGGCTATTCTTCATCCTCGTCTTGCAGCGGCATGACGAGTTCACGGATATTGTTTTTGACGGCGTAAGCGGCGGCTTCAGCGCGGTTCGATGCGCCAATTTTCGCCAGCACGCTGCTGACGTAGTTTCGTACTGTGCCTTCGCCCAGGTAGAGTTTGATGGCGATCTGCCGGTTGGTCAGCCCTTCGGCGACCAGCGCCAATACGGCCAGCTCCTGCGAGGTGAGGTTGGCGAAGGCAGCGGCGTGCTGGGCCTGGCTGGCCTTCCGCATTTCGGTAAAAACGGTGGCGGTCATGGCCGGGTCAAGCATCCCTTCACCCCGGCTGACGCGCTCAATAGCCTGGATGAGTTCGTTATCGCCGATGCGTTTGAGGACATAACCGGATGCCCCGGCCTGGATGGCGGCAAACAGCAGTTCATCCTCGGCGTAGGAGGTTAGCATAATAACACGGCAGCCGGGGACGGTTTCAATGATCTGGCGGCAGGCTTCGATGCCGGAAACGCCGGGCATTCGCACATCCAGTACGGCCACGTCTGGCAGGCTGTCCTGCGCTTTGGCGACGGCTTCCTCGCCGGTGGCGGCTTCGGCCACCACGCGGAAGCGCCCCTGGCGTTCCAGCAGGGCGCGCAGCCCAGCCCGAACAACCGAATGGTCATCTGCGATTAAAATCCGCACCGTGTTTGACATAACATCTCACTCTCGCCTGAACGTACCGATTCGGGTTACAATAAGCGCAACCTTCAGTATATGATCGAATTTGCGCCTTATGTCTAGTGACGAAAATCCTCAAAGCGGCAGTACGCAAGTCATCCTTTCGCAGCTTAAAGACATCGCATCGGCGGTGATGTACGCCGCCGAAGCCGGCGACCTGGAGCAGGTACTTGAACGTATTGCTCAGGTATCCAAAGACCTGGTGAACGCGCGTTATGCGGCGCTGGGCGTGCCGGATGCTAAAGGCGCCCTCAAACATTTTAAATTTGTCGGCGTCAGTCACGAGCAAATCGCCCAGATAGGTCATCTGCCGGTCGGTCGTGGTTTGCTAGGGACTATTATAAACGAACGCCAGGTTGTGCGCCTAGAACGGATGCAGGATGATCCGCGCGCTGCCGGGTTCTGCCCCGGCCATCCCCACATGACCAGCCTGCTGGGCGTGCCGATACAGGTCGGCCAGCAGCTTTTTGGCATCCTATACCTGTGCGACCGGGAGGACGGCCAGCCTTTCAGCGAGCAGGATGAATGGCTGATCGAGACGATGGCGGGTTATGCGGCGCTGGCAATCGCCGGTTCGCAGTTAAGCGACCAGCAGCGGCGGCTGGCGCTGCTGGAAGAACGCGAGCGTATCGGCATGGAACTGCATGATGGTGTGATTCAATCGCTGTATGCCATCGGGATGCACCTGGACTTGATGCGGATGTCCGGCGAAGTGGCCGAGCAGGACATCGAACAAGTCATCGGCAGCCTGAATACCGTGATCGGCGACATCCGGCGCTACATCATGAATTTGCAGTCCAGCGACCTGCGGCAGAAGACGATTTACCAGCGGCTGGCCGACATGATTACGCGGCTGCACATTCCCGAATCGCTCCAGATACAAATCATCGCGCCGGACGACCAGCCCCTTTTTACGCCGGCGACCTTCGAGGCGATCTGCCAGATGGCAAACGAGGCGTTGAGTAATGCTGTGCGCCATGCCAACGCGCAGACTATCTCCATCAGCACCCGTCACAAAGACAATCTGTTCGAAATTGTTATCGCCGATGACGGCCAGGGCTTCGACCCGGACACGCTGGCGAATCACAATGGGCTGGGGCTGCGGAATCTTCAGCAGCGGGCGGCGCTGCACGGCGGGCGTGTCCACATCGAAACCGCGCCCGGCGCCGGCACGCGCCTGACGATATCGATTCCGGTGCGGATGCTCTAACAACAGCCTTTGTGACATCCATCATACCTTTTGCAGTACCATCGTTTTGGGATAAAGCCCTATAGTGTGGGGTAAGATTCGATTCTGTGGTGGGTAAGTTGGTAGTTCGTGGAGGAACCCGACCATGCTTGAAAATGTCAAGGTGAGTGAGTGGATGACCAGCCCGGTTATCACCGTATCGCCTTCAACTTCGATCAGCGCAGCGCACCAGATCATGAAGGAAAACGGGATTCGCCGCGTGCCGGTCGTCGAAAATGACCATCTGGTCGGCATCATCACCATCGGCGATGTGCGCGAGGCCAGCCCTTCCGATGCGACAACCCTGAGCATCTGGGAGCTGAATTATCTGTGGGCGCAGCTTACGGTGGAACGGGTGATGTCGCGCAAGGTGATAACGGTCAGCGCCGAGCAGTGTATTCTGGATGCGGCTCAGCTTATGCTCGATCATAAAGTCAGCGGCCTGCCAGTGGTGGATGAAGGCGGGAAATTGATCGGTATTCTTACCGAATCGGACATCTTTCGGATGCTGGTGAAGTCGCGCGCTCAGGCTCCAACGTCGTCCAGCTAGTTGTTTATCCGCCCTATGATTTACAGAGCCGCAATGGCCCCACCCAGGGGCCATTCTGGAGCAAGAACCATGTATGTATCCGACATCATGACAGCGAAGCCGGCTACTATCCGGCTGAATAATACCCTGCGCGATGCGCTGGAAACGATGGAGCGAGTTGGCTGCCATCATCTGCCGGTCATGGGTACGGACGGCCACCTGATCGGAATTATTAGCGACCGTGATGTGCGGACGGCATTGAATTCCCCTTATATCCTCCGTGAACGCTGGCAGGACGAAGAACTGGTTAACCATCTGCCGGTGCGCGCCATGATGACGCCGGCGCCGATTGTGATCGCGCCCGAAGCTCCGGCGGCAGAGGCCGTCCGGCTGATGCTCAAAAACCAGATTAGCTGCCTGCCGGTGATGCGCGACGAAACGCTGGTTGGCATCATCACCCGCTCGGACATCCTCCTGGCTTTTATGAACCTGCTGCAAAACCGCAACAACCGGCACGACGTTCCTATGAATCATTCCGGCTGAGGCCGCTTTCCTCAATCCGGTTCGTGTCTGCTTTCGACGCCGGGCTGTTGGTCAGCCCGCCGCCGCGCACGGTCGCGCCGATAACCAGCGCGGCGCTGATAAGCACCAGATTTTTGATGATATACTGGCCTTCCAGGGTCAGGCCAAACGGAAAAATCGTCCATACCAGATCGGGCCGCAGCACCAGGGGAGAGAGCGCGCCGGGCATCTGCAAAAACAGCAGCAGAATGGTCAGCCGCATCAGGCGATTGGTGATGAACCCCAGGCCGATCAGCATTTCCCAGACGGCCAGCACCGGCAGAAAAACCTGAAACGGCAGAAAGGTGATGGTTTCTCGTACCAGCCCTTCTGCCGGGCTGAGGCCGGGGATAAGTTTGAGCGCGCCAAACCAGAAAAAGACGATTCCCATCGAGATACGCAGCAGCCCAATGCCATGCGCGGCCATCCAGCCGGTGATCTGCCGGTCTATGATTTCAAACTGCTGCCGCTGTATTTTTAACATCGCCAATCCTTTCCTGAAACTCGACAACAATTTTGATCGTGAAAATCATAACAATTAATCCTGAGAGGCAGGTGAAAAAACTTAACTTATGGTCAAATGAAAACGGAATGACATAATGGACTTGGTAGGTATTTGTCAATCCAGTCGAAATGAAAGAACGTGTTATCCAGATGAGCCTGAAAG
>QUBZ01000070.1 GCA_014338005.1 Chloroflexota bacterium
CTTCCTGGGCGAAGTCCGCTCGGCGATCGTCGTGATCGTCACCCTGTTGGCGACGGCAGCCAGCGGCCTGTACGGTGTGGCGGTGGCGGCGGTTGGCATGTTGGCAACGCTGGGAATCACGCTGGCGACCGACGCCTATGGCCCGGTGGCCGATAATGCCGGGGGCATTGCCGAAATGGCGCGCATGGATAAAACGGTGCGCCAGCGCACCGACGCGCTGGACAGCCTGGGCAATACGACTGCGGCGACCGGCAAGGGGTTCGCCATCGGCAGCGCGGCGATGACGGCCCTGGCGCTGAATGCCGCTTTTATCACTGCATTACAGGGTGCCAGCGGCAATGGCCTGAACATTCTGATGATTGATGTGCTGGATGCGCGTTTTATCACCGGCTTGTTCCTGGGCGCGGTGCTGCCGTACCTGTTCAGCGCCCTGGCGATGCTGGCCGTTGGCCGGGCGGCACAGGAGATCGTGGGGGAGGTGCGCCGCCAGTTTTCCGAAATCACCGGCATTATGGAAGGGCTGACCGAGCCGGATTATGAACGCTGCGTGGGCATCAGCACTGACAGCGCCATCCGGCAGATGATCCTGCCGGGTATCATCGCGGTTTTAACGCCGGTCGTGCTGGCCTTCCTGGCCGTTGTCGGGCGCGGGAATTTTATCGGCCAGTTCGTCGGCACTAATACCCTGGTGGGCATGTTGATCGGCGCTCTGGTATCGGCTTTCATGCTGGCGGTGATGATGGCAAACGCCGGCGGCGCGTGGGACAACGCGAAAAAATATATCGAAGCGGGTAATCACGGCGGCAAGGGGTCGGAAGCGCATAAAGCCGCGGTTGTGGGCGATACGGTGGGCGATCCCTTTAAGGATACTGCCGGGCCGTCGTTACACATCCTGCTAAAGCTGCTGGCAATTGTGGCGTTGGTGATCGCCCCGCTGCTGGCGACCACACCGCTGGTGTAAACCCGGCGCTTAACTGCAACAGTTTAAAACAGCGGCGCTCACACAGGCCGCTGTTTTATTGCCTTTAACGATCATCAGGCAGACGCAGATGATCCCTTGTTTTTACTCAGAACTTATAATGATGGGGTGGGGAGCATGAGCCGCCCCGAACGGCGGCTCATGCGCGTGGCAGAATCTTGCGGAATTTGTAGCCGTAAACGATAACGCCCCGGCTGCCTTCAGTAGTCAGTTTACGAGTCACCATCTCCACCCGGTCACCGATAGCGACCGGGCCGTCCAGATCGGTTAGCTGTGCAGTGACCATTGGCCCCTCGTCCAGCTTGACCAGCGCCAGGACGTAAGGAGCCTGCTCCTCGAAACCTTCGGGCGCCTGCTGCAAGGTGGTGAAGCTGTACACCTCGCCCGTACCCGAAAAGGTGAACTGCTCGCGCTGGAACTCGACCTGCCTGCGCGTCGTTTCCATCAGCTTAACGCCCCGCCATCAGCGCCGCTTTTTCTACCGTTGGGCGGGTGGCGCGGGCATCGCGCATGTCAATTTCTTCGGCGGCGGGCGCCGGGCGCGCCTGGAGGCTGACCGAGCCGTTTTCGTAACGCACGCCCTGGAGACGGTAGCGCAGGGGATTCAGTCGCCAGTGTCGGGAGATTTGCATTGTTACTGCTCCTCATCATTTCTTAAGATTGTGCATTTCTGCACGAATATGCTGACATAATAGCGGATGTGAGCTATCAAAACCTATCAGGGGCGGCCTGATAGCTATCACAGACTCTCAAATCCGGCTTTTTAGGGCCGCTTCGCCACTCATACTTGCAGCACGTGCGTGATGGCCGTTCCGCCCAGACCGCCGAGATTCTGAATAAGCGCGACTCTTGCGCCAACGACCTGATTATCTCCGGCCTGGTCGCGCAGTTGTAAACAGGCTTCGACCGCTTGGTAGACCCCCGTCGCCCCGGCAGGGTTGCCGCGCGCTTTCAGCCCGCCAAAGGTGCTGATGGGCAGCCGCCCGTTCAGGCTTAACGCGCCGTCCTGCGCCAGCTTCCAGCCCTCGCCACGCGCGGCGAAGCCAGCGGCCTCCAGTGAAAGCGCCGCGATGACGGTGTATTCGTCGTGCAGTTCAAACAGGTTAACCGCATCGGGCGTGATGCCGGCCTGTGCATAAGCCTTATAAGCCGAACGGTTGGCGGCGCCGAGATACAGCAGGTTGGCGCGGTCGTGCAGCGCCATTGTGTCGGTGGCGGCGGCGCTGCCGGTGATACGAACCGGCTGCGGCACCAGATCAACCGCGCGCTCAAGGGTGGTCAAAATCACCGCCGCCGCGCCGTCGGCATCCGGGGCGCTGTCGAACAGGTTAACCGGGTCGGCGATCATGGGCGCTTTAGCAAAGCCGCCGGGTTTAAGGGTATTACGGAACATGGCGCGGGGGTTGCGCGCGCCGTTAGCATGGGCATTGATGCTGAAGCCTTCAAAGGCGCTTAGTTCCAGGCCGTATTCGTGCATGTAGCGGCGCATCAACAGGGCCGCCAGAGCGGTCTGGGTCGCGCCATGCGCGGCCTCAAAATCGGCGTCCAGGCTGGTATTACGCGCCAGCGTGCGGGCGTCCCCCACCGTGTCGGTTGATTTTTCGACGCCGACGACGAGCGCCGTTTCGACCGCGCCGGAAGCAATCGCCAGATAGCCGGTTCGCAGCGCCGCCGCGCCGGAGGCGTCCGCCGCTTCGATGGTGTAGGCTTCTGGCCCTCCCAAGCCGGCATAGTCGGCCACCAGCGCGCCCAGGTGTGTCTGGCTGCTGAAGGCTGCGCCGAAGGCATTGCCGACGTACAGGGCGTCCACGTGTTTAAGACCCGCGTCGTTCAGGGCGTCATGAGCAGCATCGGCAGCCAACTGCCGCAGGCTGGAAGCCCAATGCTCGCCGACGGGAATCTGTCCAATTCCGATAATCGCTACATCTCGCATGATGTTATGTCCTTGAAGGTGGGTAGATTTATTTTGCGGGGCGCAAGGCCTTGCGCCCCTTTAATCCTTCAATTTGCCCCGGTAGCGGGCGTAGGTCGCGTAATCAATCGGCGTGCGGCGGTTGATATAATCGCGGGTGGTCGGCGCGAGTTTCTGCACCTCGGTGATGCGTTCGGTCACGCGGATGTCAAAAGCGTCCGACCCCGCGCCGCTGCCGTAGCTGACCATCAGAATCCGGTCGCCGGGTTGGGCGATGTCCAGGATGGCCGTCAGACCGAGCATGGACGAGCCGGAATAAACGTTGCCGACTTCGCCACACAGCAGACCGGTCTTATATTGTTCCGGTTTAAAGCCCAACATCTCCGCCGCGCGCGAGGGGAACTTAACATTCGGCTGGTGAAAAACGGCGAAGGTGTAATCAGCGGCAGTCGTCCCCATCTGTTCCAGCAGCGTTTGCCCCGCCGAAAGGGTGTGGTGGAAATAAGCCGGCTCACCGGTGAAGCGGTCGCCGTGACTGGGGTATTCCTCGCCAGGACGCCGCCAGAAATCGGGCGTATCGGTCACGAAACTGTAGCTGCCCTGATAAACGGCGCAGGCTTCGTTCGCCGGGCCGAGGATATAGGCCGCACCGCCGGACGCCGCCGTGTATTCAAGCGCGTCGCCGGGGCGGCCCTGTGCCGTATCCATACCGATTGCCAGCGTGTAACCCACCATGCCGCTGCCGATCAAACCGATTGAAGCCTGCACCGCTTCTGTTCCGGCTTTGCAGGCGAACTCCCAGTCGGCGGCGGTGATGTTCGGCGATGTGCCGATGCTTTCGGCGACAATCGTGCTGGTCGGTTTGACAGCGTAGGGGTGGCTTTCGCTGCCCACCCATACGGCGCGGATGTCGAGTGGGTCAATGCGGGCGCGCGCCAGGGCGTTGCGCGCCGCTTCGATGGACATGGTGGTTACGTCCTCGTCCAGCCCGGCAACGGCTTTTTCTTTGACCGGACTGCCGCCCAGGCCGTTCGTCCACACGCGGGCGATTTCAGCGCCCGGCAGCCGGTAGCGTGGCACATACGCGCCGTAACCAATGATGCCCACCTGCCGGTCAGGGTGCATCAGAAAATTCTGGTTGAGGGGGTTCATTCGGTTTACAGACATATGCTTTGTCCTCAGATTTGTTTTGCCGGGGGCGGATTTCTAAACCTGCCCCTACCTGTTCAATTCCTGCACGATTTCGCGGGCGCGTTCCAGCCGGATGTTGTTTTCGGTTATCATGGTCTGCACGACACGGTTGATGAGATGCGCGGGCGCTCCGGCGGCGACGGCAATCTGCCGCGCGTGTAAACGCATGTGGCCGCGCTGAATGCCTTCGGTCGCCAGGGCGCGCATGGCGGCCAGATTTTGCGCCAAGCCGACCGCCGCGCATACCTCCGCCAGTTCTCGCGCCGATTGAACGCCCAGGATTTTGAGCGCCACGCCCGCCGCCGGGTGAACGCGAGTCGCGCCGCCAACCGTGCCTACGGCCATCGGCAGTTCGATATAACCGCGCAGGTTGCCGTCGTCGTCCTGCCACCACTGCGTCAGGCTGGTATAACGCCCGCCGCGCGCTGCGTAAGCGTGCGCCCCGGCTTCGATGGCGCGCCAGTCGTTGCCGGTGGCGATCACTACTGCGTCCACGCCGTTCATGATGCCCTTGTTGTGGGTAGCCGCGCGGTAAGGATCAACCTCGGCGAAAACGCCCGCCTCGACGATGGCCTGCACGGCGTCCTCACCGCTGAGTCTATCCGTCGCCAACTGCGATTTCGGAATCAAACCCTCGGCGCGAACTTTGCGGTGATCGGCCAGATTGCTGAGGATACGCAGGTTGGTACGCCCGCCGGCTGCCTGTTCGATGAGCGGGGCGATATGTTCAAGCGCCGTGTTGATGGTGTTCGCGCCCATTGCGTCGCGGGTGTCCATCAACAGGTGAACAATCAGCATCGGGCCGACGGGAGTATCTACAATGGGGCGCACCTGGATGTCCCGCGCGCCGCCGCCGTACTGGACGATGCTGCTGCTGACCTGATTGGCCTCGGCCATCAGCCGGTCGCGCTGCGCCATCACCGCGCCTGCCGCGACATAAACATCGGCCAGGTCAAGCACCTGAATCTGCCCGATCATCACCGGCTCGTCACTGGAAGCGGTGAAACCGCCACCTTCGCGGAACAGCCGCGCCGCGTTGCTGAGCGCCGCCACCACCGAGGGTTCTTCGATCACCATCGGCACGAGATAATCCTTCTCGTTAATCAAAAAGTTGGTGGCGATGCCCAACGGCAGCGCGTAAACGCCGACCACATTTTCGATCATGTGGTTGGCCTGTGCGGCGTTCAGGCCGCTGACGCCCAGCAGCGCGGCCTGTTCTTCCGGCGTCAGGCCGGCCCATTGGCCGACAATCGCCGCGCGTTCCGCCAGCGAGCGTTTATAAAATCCGGGTAAACGTGAAGTGTGTTCTTGACTCATGCGACACAATTTAGCATGACGAATCTTTCAAAAGCTATCAGGATTGGTGAAAAACGGCACAAATGCTGAGAGTTTCATGAACCAGGCGAGGCATACATGCGCGTATTATGCCGAGCCGCCGCCGGTTGACGACCGAGAAGAAGACACGTATGCTGGAAAACGAGGTATTTGCCTGTGAACATTAATCTGGCCGGCTTCTTATGATACACAAATGGATAGTTACAGCGATGGTAGTGGTTCTGGCAAGTATAGGCGGCGGCAGCCATGTTTTGCCGGTTTTGGCCGACACTCAGCGTTCCGAGCCAGCCTGGGATGGCACGCTGCGGCGTGTTCGTGTGCCGGTGCTGATGTACCACTATGTCAGCAGTCTGCCACCGGATGCTGATGACATTCGCCGCGAACTGACCGTCACGCCGGATTTGTTTCGCGCGCATCTGGCTTATCTAAAAGAACAGGGCTACAGCACTATTTCGTTTTATGATCTGGATGCGGCGCTGCTGACCGGCTCCCCACTGCCGTCCAGGCCGGTCATCCTGACCTTCGATGATGGCTATATTGACCATTATGTCAATGTTTTACCGGCACTGCGGGATTATGGTTTTACCGGGACGTTTTTTATCATCACGGCGCTGGCGGACGCAAACCGGGGCGATTACCTGAACTGGGCGCAAATCCGCGAGATGGCCGACGCCGGCATGAGCATGGAGTCCCATACGAAAAATCATGTTGATTTACGCGGGCGCGATTATGATTTCCTGGTCTACGAACTGCTCGGCAGCCTGGAAAGCCTGGCTGTCTACACCGGCCGGACAAGCCATATTCTTTCGTATCCGGTCGGTCATTACGACGCGATGACGCTGCAAGTGGTGGAACAGCTTCCGATCTGGCGGGCGGTGACGACCCAGCGGGGGGCGCTGCATACGACCGACAACCGCCTGGAGATGCCGCGCGTCCGCGTACATGGCGGAACCGGGCCGGGGGGACTGGCATCCCTCTTGAACGCAAATTAAATGGGGGAAGGTTGAAAACCCGCCCCCACGTTTTATGCCGTTCGGTGAAAATGTTTTTGCGGATGTTAATCCGGCAGAATCTTGGTGTTCATCAGCGCATCCAGCCAGATGACGAACACCAGTGAAATCGGGATCATTGTGACCAGGAAATAAATATAACCGTAATCCTGAATGGTGATGCTGCGGGCGCTCGGCAGGAGGATCGGAAAACCTACGGTGATAATCAACCAGGAGATGACGAAGCCCAATATCAGCGAAACAGCCCAGACAGCCAGACGACGCACGGTCAGTGAAGACATTCTTAACAATCTCCGCTCGCAGGAATACAAACCATGCGTTCATTTTAACCATAGGTGGGCGCGCCTTGCAAGTTTTATCCGGCTTTTGGCGCAAAACGAATAGTTGGCACGCGGCCACAATTCTGTTACACTTCCGGAATCTTATTCGTATTCTGTCTCCCAAACCTTGAGATTCCGACCCGTGTTATAGCATAACATGTCCGGTCATTTAAAAACGCCTCCGACCGGCGAAACTGGGCTGGCGGAGGTTCGATCATGGTAAGTGAAGTGATAAGGGGGCCGTTTTATGGCTGATCTGTTTAATAAGATAAAAACTGACGAGACGATTCGGCGCGCCAAAGAAGCCACCGAGGTCGGTATGTATCCTTACTTCCGCGCTCTCAGCGACTCGGAGGGCGTGACCGCCACCTTTGAAGGTAAGGATGTCGTCATGTTGGGGTCGAACAACTACCTGGGTTTGACGACCGATCCGCGCGTCCGGCGCGCGGCGATTGAAGCGATTGAACGTTTTGGGACGAGCGTTACCGGGTCACGTTTCCTCAACGGCACGCTGGAGCTGCACCTTGAGCTGGAGCGGCGGCTGGCGAAGTTCGTCGGTAAAGAAGCGGCGGTTGTGTTTTCCACCGGTTATCAGACTAATGTGGGTACGATTTCATCAGTGGTCGGCAAGGATGATTTTGTCATTATAGACAAAGATGACCATGCCAGCATCGTGGATGGCTGTACCATGAGCCAGGGCGAGATGAAACGCTTCCGGCATAACGATGTTGGCAGCCTGGAAAACGTTTTGAGCAAACTGCCCGATTCTGCCGGCAAACTGGTTATCGTGGATGGTGTTTACAGCATGGGCGGCGACATCGCGCCGCTGCCGGAAATCGTTGAAATCTGCAAAAAGTACGGCGCGCGCATCATGGTGGATGACGCGCACGGCATCGGTGTGACCGGCGGTGGGCGGGGTACTTCGGCGCATTTCAACCTGATAGATGAGGTTGATCTGGTGATGGGGACATTTAGCAAAAGTTTCGCTTCTATCGGCGGTTTCATCGCCGGGGATGCCGATATTTGCTATTACATCCAGCACAAAGCGCGCGCGCTCATCTTCTCGGCGGCGCTGCCGGCTCCCCAGGCGGCAGCGGTGCTGGCGGCGCTGGACATTATGGAGAACGAACCTCAGCATGTTGAACACCTGTGGGATAATGCTGAGTACATGCGGAAAGGCTTTAATGAACTGGGGTATAACACCGGCAACAGCAACACGCCCATTATTCCGGTCATCCTGGGGGCGGATTTTACTGTTGCGCTGGCCTGGAACGCGCTGATCGAGGAAGGCGTATACACCAATCCGGTTGTCCCGCCGGGGACGCCGCCCAACGCCGGGCTGTTACGCACGAGTTATACGGCTACGCACCGCAAGGAACATCTGGACCGGGCGCTGCAAGCCTTCAAAGTTGTAGGCGAACGGCTGGATTTAATCCCCACAAAATCGGCAGCGACACCAACGGGGTAATCAGAACGAAACAGAGGGCGAACCACAACGGTTCGCCCTTTCATTTTTATACCGGCAAAAGTCTGCTCCGGCTTAATTAATCTTCCTTGCGTCCCAACAACCCCATCATGCGTTTATGAGCCGGCGCGAGCAGGCTGTAGGCCACCGGCACGACGATCAGCGTCAGCAGCGTGCTGCTGAACAGGCCGCCGATGACCACCGTGCCGAGTTCGGCGGCGATAATCGCGCCTTTGGACAGGCCAATCGCCAGCGGAACGAGCGCGAAAATGGTCGCCAGCGCGGTCATCAGGATGGGACGCAGGCGGCGGCCACCAGCCTCGATTAAGGCATCGCGGACGCCCATCTTACGTTCGCGGCGGTTGGCCTGCACCCGGTCTATTAACACGACGGCGTTGGTCACGACGATGCCGATCAGCATCAGCAGGCCGATCATCGCCGAGATGCCCAGGACGCGGTTGGTGATCGCCAGCAGCACCGCCGCCCCGACGGGAGCGACCGCGATGCTAAGGATGATGTCCAGCCAGTGGACGACCGAGCCGAACGTGAAAACCAGGACAATGACGACGATCACGATGGCGATGCCCATCGCCACAAACAGGCTTTGGAAACCTTCGGTTTGCAGTTCGCTCTCAAAACCCTGGCTGACCTTGATGCTGGCCGGCAGGCCAGGCATAGCCTGAATAGCTTCAATCGCCTCGCGGGTGACGCCGAGCGTGTTTTCGGTTTCTAACTCGCCGGTGAAGCGCACTGCCGATTCGCCGTCAATACGGATAAAGGTGGTCGGGCCATCGTTCTCGCCGCTTTGGCTGACCTGCTGAAGATTGCTGGTGACATTCGTCAGCCCTGGGATGTTGTTGAGCGTATCAATGACCTGCTGGTTAACGGCGGCCAGTTCTTCCTGCGGGCCGGCCAGCACGATGGCAAAACCGCCAAAACCCTGTTCGCTGATCGAAGCCGCCGAGACGGTTACATTCTCCTTACCGAAGATCGTTTCGGCTTCCGCACGAATGCGCTGCGCCCAGCTATCCAGTTGATCGCGCGATTCGACGCCGATGGTGATGCTGGCGACATTTTCGCTGACGCCGCCGCCGCCCAGGAGCAGCCCTTCCAGACTGGCTCCGCCGCTGCCGATTGTCGTCTGGACGTTTTTACGTTCCTCGTCCGGGATGGATTTTTCGATGAAGGCTTCGAGTTCTCTTACCTTCTCGTTGGTTTCGAGCATTTTGGTTCCAGCCGGCAGGTTGACGCTGACGCCGATCTGCGGTTCACCCAGCTCCGGTAGGAAAGTGGTGGGGCGGGTGGCGAACAGCAGCATACCGATGGCAAAACTGACAGCCGCCGCGCCCAACACGATCAGGCGGTTAGCGCCGCTGGCGAGTGACCAGCGCAGCACCGGCAGATACAGGCGCTCCAGCCAGCCTTCGTGTCCTTCGGCCTCAATTTCCTTCTGGTTGACGAACAGGTAGGCCAGTACCGGCACGACCGTAATGGCGACGATAAACGACGACATCAACGCATAGGTCACGGCCAGGCCAAACGGCAGGAAAAACTCGCTGATGATGCCGCCGGTTAAACCCAGGGGCAGGAATACCACGACGGTGATGACCGTTGCCGAGAAGATGGCGACGGACACATCGCGCGTGCCGGTGATGATGGCCTGGCGTTTATCCGCGCCGGTCTGCATCTCCCGGAAGATGTTTTCCAGCACGACGATGGAGTCGTCCACCACGCGGCCAATCGCCACCGTAAGCCCCGAAAGCGTCATAATGTTCAGCGTCACGCTGGATGGGAACAGGCGGATGAGGAAAGCCATCAGTGATGAAGTTTCCGCCGCCGGGGCGAGTATTTCGTGGACGAAAGGCGGCACCCAGTGCATGACGGCCAGCGCCATTGCCAGCGACAGTGGGATGCTGATGGCGACTACCAGCGTGCTGCGCCAAGCCGGGTAGGGCAGGCGTCCCGGCCACAGAAAAATCAGCAGGCCGGTCAGCGCGCCAAGCATCAACATCACGCGCACGATCGGGTCCGCCTGCTGGAAAGCCAGCCCGAAATCGCCGCCGGCGGCTTCAAGGCCGGACAGCACGACGACCAGCAGCGCCGCCAGAAAAATACCGATCAGCACAAGGCCGGTGATGCGGCGCGCGCCTGCCGCCCAGACCCCCGCGCTGAGGAAAACCAGGATGACGATGACGGCAAAAATGCCGCCCAGGCCGCCTTCGCGCGCCACGCCGCTGATCGATTCTTCGATGAAGCTGCTTTGCTCGAAAACCACCGAGGTGCTGATGCTGTCGTCGCGTTCGTCTATTTCCGTCAGCAGGTCTTTAACGTTATGGAAGGCCGCTACCGTGTTCGACCCGGCGGCTTTGTAAACCGTCACCAGCAGGCTGTTACTGCCGTTGGTGCGTGTCACACTGCTGGAGGGTTTGAAGGTGTCGTTACCGTTTTCGGCGCGTTCCCGCAGTTCCGAGGGGAGAACGGCCAGAACGTCTTCCGGCATGAGTTGAAGCGCGTCTGGAACCAGGTCATCCAGCGCCTTGGGGTCGCGGGAGAGGATGTACTCGGCGGCTTCCACGCTCAGGTTGCCGAACAGATTAGGCGCAAAGGATATGCCCTGCGGGCTGGAGAAGATGCTGTTCATAAACGCGCTGGGCGTGGGGAAGGGGAAACCCTCCGGGAAGCGGTAAAAATCGTCGGCAGTATCCAGCTCAATGCCGTAAAAATCGCCGACGAACGCCCACTGTGGGTTGATGGGCGGCGCGTTTGGGTCGGCGGGGGGCAGGTTGGTAGTGTACAGCGAAGCTAACTGCTGCGCGGCGGATTCCTGCCGGCCGTCAGCGATGGCGCGCAGGTTGTCGGCGACAGCCGCATCAAGCGTTTCGAGGACTTCATCTGGCAGCAGCGCCAGCGCCTGAGGCGCGAACTTTTTAATGACGGCGGCGTCCAGATTGGTATAAAAGCCGGGTTCCTGAAGCGCGAAGTAGCGCACAGTTGCCGGCGTGAGGCTGTCGAACAGGCGCACCTCGTAACCGGCAAATTCCTGGGGTGTGGCCTGGTTGATGGTGTTCAGCACTGCCGAGGCTTTACCGTTTCCTATCGCCAGGATGTCGGCGGCGTTACGCAGGGGGCGTGCCGCGAACTGCGGGCGTTCGGCCAGGGTATCCCACACATCGGCCAGGGGGGGCGCGATCTGCGGCTGTTTTAAGACCGCATCGGAGAAGGCTTCGTATACGTCTGCCGACAGGTTGGGCAGAAAAGTCGGGTCATATTCGGCAACGAAGGTTATAGCATCGGCGCTGATGCTGCCGATCAGGGCATTGGGGTTGATGCTGCTCATCAGCGGCGGCAGTTCGATGCCGGGGGGCAGGGCGCTTGGATCGCGCAGCAGCATCAGAAAATTGAACAGATCCGCCGCGCGCAGGGATGTGCTGCCCCCAAACTGCGCCGCCGCCGACTCCGGCAGTTGAATGCCGATCAGATCATCGGCGGTGTTCAGCTCAAAACCGAGGAATGTTCCCATCAGGCCGAAAACCGGGGGCAGCGCCGGGCCTTCGGGAATATTTGTGTTTGTGACGGCAGCGTTTTCCGGCGTGGGGGTGGCTTCCGGGTCGGTATTTGAAGCAGCCTCTGCGCCCGGCGAGTTGGCGGCGGCAGTTTCGAGCGGCAGTTCGCCGGTATTAAAGATGCTAAAGCTGGCAAGCGGGATGTCGTCGAAGCTGAAGGTCACCAACTGCGGCGGCGAAATGCGCCAGGGGGCGGGCAAATCTACCGGTTTGGCCTCCAGGATTTCGCCGGTGATGCTTTCCGCCAGGGCCTTTGCGGCCAGTTCGTCGCGGGTAAAACCATCAAGGCTGGCGATAAACTCGTCCGGCAGCGCGTCGAATACCTCCGGCGACATAGCGGCCAGGTGTTCCGCCTCGAAATAATTCACCAGGGAAGGCTGAATTGCCAGCATCTGGTTGATAATTTCCGGCGTCAGATCATTCGTCTGGCCGAGCGCGCCGACGAGCCGACCTTCCATATAAAAGGCATTAAGCGCAGCCGCCGCCGTTCGGGTGAGCGAACGCATCTCCAGCAGATCGCTGGCATCGCTGAAATGATCCATCTGCCAGCTTGCCGGAAGCGCCGGGGGCGCTGTCGGTATTTCGACCGTCGTTTGCCGGAAGGCTTCGACGGCGCTATCATCCAATGCGCCGCTGAAGCCCACTTTAGCCGAGACAGCCGCCCATACTTCCGGTGATAGTTGCAGCAGCAGGCTCTGCGGCGCAGTGCTGACCTGTGAAACCATCGCCTGTGCGTTTGCTTCGCCGGGCAGGACCTGCCCGCCGCTGACGGACACGCGGGCTACGACATCGAGTGATTCAAGCTGCGGCACAATCGCCTGCTCGACCAGATTTTGCAGTGCGTTCTGGGTAGACTCGTTTTTCTCAATCTGGCCGGCAAGGTAATTGAGCAGGGCGCGGGCCGTATCATCCGACAAAACGCTCCAGACATCCGGCGAAAGCTGGAACAGGAAATTGGGGTCTTTTTCGTGCAGGTAAATGAGGACGCCGGGTTCGAGATCGCTCAACAGCGATGCCGCGAACTCCTGAGCATTGCGGCCCGCCGGGGGCTGAATGCGGCGCTGCGGCAGCCATACGCTGTCCAGCGCATCGCGGATGCTCTGCCGCAGGCGCTCCTGGTTCGGGCCAAAATCGTTGCGCGCGATGATGACGCTGCCAAAAGCCCCGGTGGTTGTGGACTCCAGGTTTACGATGCCTTCGATTTTCCCCAGGGTATCTTCCAGCCGCTGGGTGAGCAGGCTCAGGACTTCTTCGCTGGACATGCCCGAAGCCTGGGTCAGAATAACGGTTTGAGGGAACTCGATGGGAGGCAGAAGTTCCTGTTGAAGCTGCGTGACGGCGACCACGCCCAGGACGACAAAAACAACGACCAACACCAGCGTTACAACGTAAAAACGTAACGAAAGCCGTGTGAATAGGCTGAAGAGTGATTTCATCCGGTATACTACCCCTTACTGAGATCGGTCGTAGAACAGCCTCAATAAAATTGCTGCGGACGAACACGCAGCAAGAAATAATTGTTGGATGCGAAAAAGTTCTAATTTTCACCAACCGAACTATTGTATATCAGACCGAAACACCCGACAAGCAGCAGGCCAGGGTGAAAATGCTAAAACTGCGCTGCTTCCGCTTGGCGTCCCCACTACTCGGAAAACAGGGCGCTTCGTATAATAGACCGCGTTTGCTCAAAGCAGCTTTAACCACATTGGAGTTCTGGATAATGTCTGAACAAAAACTGCGCGGTGGGGTGATCGGCTTGGGCGTGGGCAAAGCGCACGCCAAAGGCTACCGCACCAGCCCGGACGTAGAACTGATCGCCGTATGCGATAGCAACGAAGAACGCCTGCAAACCCTGGCCGCAGAATGGGCTGCGCCGGTGCATTACACCGACTACCGCCGGATGCTGCGAGAAACGCCCCTGGATATGGTGAGCATCTGCCTGCCGAACGCCCTGCACGCCGAGGCGACAATTGCCGCGCTGGAAGCAGGAATGCACGTCGTTTGCGAAAAGCCGATGGCCCCAACAACAGCCGCAGCGCGCCGGATGCTGGATGCAGCGCGTCTGCATAACCGCCACCTGATGATCGCTTATAACTTTCGGTATCGCCCCGATACCCGCTGGATGAAACAGATGGCGCAGAGCGGCGCGCTCGGCACGATTTATCAGGCTAATGTTTCGTGGCGGCGCGAAACCGGCATCCCTGGCTCCGGCTGGTTTGGCGCGAAAACATTAGCCGGCGGCGGCGCGCTGATTGACCTGGGCGTGCATGTGATTGATCTGTCTTTATGGATGATGGGCTTTCCGGCGGCAAAAACCGTCAGCGGTGATACACGCCGGTTGTTCGGCCCGCGCGGCCTAAAAACCTGGGGTTCGCGCCCTCCGGGCCAGCCGAGGCCGGATTTTGACGTAGAGGACGGCGGCGTGGGTTTTATCCGGCTGGCGAACGGCGCGCATATGATTGTGCTGGCCACCTGGGCGGAGCATAACCAGCCGCAGGAAGACGCGATTCGCGTGGAACTTCAGGGTACAGAGGGGACGGCGGTGCTGCATATCCGCAACTATCGCACCGACGATACGCTGCGTTTTTATACCGAAATGCACGGCGAGCCGGTGACGGTCGTGCTATCACCGCGTTTTGGTGGGCCGCAGGGTCATGAGGCGCTGATTCATGATCTGGCTGCCTGCCTCAGGCGTGATCTGCCTGTACCTACTGATGGAGAGCAGGGATTGGCCGCCATTCAGATATTGGAGGCGCTCTACGAATCAGCGGCCACCGGGCGCGAAGTGGCGCTCGACGGCTGATGGAACATTTAACAGCCGATCTTCCTAAAATCATCAGCATTTTCGGACTGGCGTGGTTTTATTTTTGGCCGTCCATCCCGGCGGGGCTGGCTTTGGGGCTGCCGCCGGTTGTGATTGTTGCGACGACATCGCTCAGTTTTGCCTCTGGCGCAGCAGCCGTGACGCTGGTCGGCGGCCCGCTGCGGGCGCGCGTTATGAGACGCATCGGCAGCCGGGCGGTCGTCAAGCCGGACAGCCGCCTGCATCGAATCTGGCTGCGGTTTGGTTTGATCGGCCTGGGGCTGGCTGCGCCGGTGACGCTGGGCGCGCAGCTGGGCGCGGCGGTGGGCCTGTCGTTGAATGCCCCGCCGCGCCGGTTGTTCCTGTGGATGGCGTTTGGCGGCCTGGCCTGGAGCGTTATCCTGACGCTGCTGGTGTCGTTGGGGGTGGTGAGCACGCAGCAGGTTATACAGCCCTGACAGGTTAAACAGAACAGGGCGGGTATCTAAAACCGCCCCTACACCGGCGCGTCCCGCCGCTCCAGCAGCCGCCGCACGTCTTCGCTTTGCCGCCGGACGGCGTCCGCGTAATCGAGCGTCGTCCACTGGCGGTCACGCAGCAGCCATTGGCCGTCCACCATCGTATCTGTCACCTGCAAGCCGTTAATGCTGTACACCAGCGCCGTGAAAGGGTCGTTGGAGGGCAGGGGCGTCCAGCCGATGCCGCCGCGATCCATCACGATCAGGTCGGCCTTTTTACCCGGTGACAAATCCCCGATCTCGTCCGCCAGCCCCAGTGCCTTCGCGCCGCCGGCGGTGGCGATGTCCAGCGCCTCCCGCGCTTGCAGCGCGCCGGGACGTTTTTCGCGGAAGCTCGCCAGCAGCGCCATCAGCCGCATCTGGATGAACAGATCGTAGTCGTTGTTATTGCAGACGTTATCCGTCCCCAGCGCGACGTTAATCCCGGCGGCGCGCATCCCGACCACCGGCGCGGCGTCCGCCCCGGCGCGCATACAGGCGCTTGGGCAGGTCACGGCGGAAAACGGGCTGGCCGCCAGAGCCGGCCAGTCTTCCGGGGGAATGGTGATGCTGTGGGCGGCCAGGACGGGGCGCTCGAACATGCCCATGTCGCGCATTTTGGAAACGGCGCTTATGCCGAAGTGTTGGCGGCAGAAGGCATCTTCTTCACCGTCGGTCGAAAGATGAATGTGCAGGCCGGTATTATATTTGCTCGCCAGCAGGCGTTCCGCCTGCATGGACTCCGGCGTGTTATCTACAAAAAAAGCGTGGGGGCCAACCCACCCCTGAAGCCGGTCAGTCTGCTGGCCCATGTCTTCCAGGAAGGCATCTACCCGCGCCAGTTCGCGGGCGCGGGCCGCCGGGTCGCCCAATTCGACCACGCCGTAGGCCAGCGCGGCGCGCATCCCGCTGCGGGCGACCACCGGCACAATCTCGTCCATGAAAAAGTACTGGTCGGCAAAGGTGGTCGTGCCGGTGCGGATCATCTCCGCGCAGGCCACCTCGACGGCTGCGGGAACCATGTCCGGCGTCATCACCAGTTCCAGGGTGCGGATGCTGTTATACCAGCCGTCCAGTGTAAACAGTGAAACCCCTTCTGCCAGCCCTCGGAACAATGTCATCGGCGTGTGGGTGTGGGCATTCACCAGCCCCGGCAGCACCAGTTTTCCGGCGCAGTTCACGCGCGCGTCATAATGCCGGTTGGCGGGCAAATCGGCCATGCTGCCGATGGCGGCGATACGGTCATTTTCCACCAGCACATAACCCCGGTCGAAAAGTTTGTCGGCCTGCCCCAGACAGACGACCATGCCGTTATACAGCAGCATCGTGGTCATGGTTAGCCTGCCAGCCGGCTGACGAGCCATTCTTCAAAACGGGGCGCGTCCACGCCGACGGCGGCGCGGATGTTTGAGTCGTTTCCGGCAGCGCCATGTACTAGCGTCATGCCCAGCGACTTGTGGCCTTTTAGTTCTACGTCTACATGAACATGCCGGTAAGTGAGAAACTCCGGCTGGATGAGGCTGGCGACCGCCAGCGGGTCGTGAGTGTACGTCCAGCCGCGCCGTTGGAAGGCCGGGTAAAGTTCGATCTGGCGGGCGACTGCCGTATGATAAGGCGTAGCGCGGCTGTGGATGCGCCGGACGCCTTCCGGCGTGATGCGCGTCTGAACGGTGACATCCAGCGGCACGAAGGTGATCGGCGCGCCGGATGAAAAAACAATATGCGCCGCGTCCGGGTCGCACAGGATGTTATGCTCCGCAAAAGGTAAATCAAGGTCGTGCAGGCCGCGAATGACCCCACCCATCAGCGTCAGCCCGGCTAACGCGCGGGCCATTTCCGGCTGGCGCAAAAACGCCAGCGCCGCGTTGGTCAGCGGGCCGATACAAACCAGATGAATCTGGCCGGGATTTTCCATCACCATTCGGGCGATGTAATCCGGCGCGAACTCTGGCGAGGGCAGCAGCGATTCATCCGCTTCTGTCAGCAGCCCCTCGCCTTCATGCCCTTCCCAGTAAACCGGGCGCAGCCCCAGCAGCGGCTTGCGCGCGCCGGCCATCACCGGCACATGAGTGATGCCGCGCAGATGCAGCAGCTTCAAAACCATGCGGGCGCGCAGCAGTGTGTCACCATAAACGCAGGTCACGCCTTCCAGCCGCAGTTCCGGCGAACCGAGAATAAGCCCCAGCGCCAGGCAGTCGTCTACGTCGGTGCCGATGTCGGTATCGAGGATTATGCGCGTTGTCATCGCGGCGAGTCCTTTGTGAGAAGTGTCCAGATTCTTCGTCAAGGATACCGCTAATCGGCAAGTTGACAAGCCTATGTGAATGAGTTATGTTCTGTAACAATCGAATTGCGAAGGTCTGTCATAGGCGTGTTTGCCCCGATTAGTACTGGCGATCCTTTTTTAAGGAGGGATGAAAAATATGTCTCGTCGTTTCACGTCTCTTTTGATTGTTTTGACTCTGGTTATGGTTGGGCTTTTCTCTCTGGGTTTGACCAGCGCCCAGGAAGGGGAGTCGGAAGCGGAGTGGGTTGACCCCTGCACGGCCCCCACCAGCGAAGCCACCGTTGAGGCGGTCGTGCCGCAGGACAACAGCGACATCAGCTTCGCCATTATTCTGCCCAACCCGCGCGGCGACCGTTCGTTCATTGACTCGGCGGCAGCCGGGGCTGAGCGGGCGATTGCTGAACTGGGTGTTCTGGGGACGATTGTGGAAACCTCCGGGGCGCAGGAACATGACGCCGCCGTGCGCCGCGCCGTCCAGGACCGACCGGACATCGTGATTACGATTGCCGTTGATGCGGACATCATTGAGGAAATTGCGGATGAGTTCCCCGATCAGAAATTCGGCGCGCAGGAGACCTTCTTCTTCGCCGGCGTGCCGGACCTGGATAACCTGGCGCTGTACAACATCCTCACCCACGAAAACAGCTATCTAGCGGGCATCGCCGCCGGTATGCTGACCCGCACCAAGAAAGTCGGCGCGGTGGGCGGCATGGATACCCCCGGCATCAACCTGTTCATCGTCGGCTACGAAGAGGGCGTGCTGTCGGTTTGCCCGGACTGTGAACTGGTACGCAGCTATGTTGGCGACTTCTCCGACCCGGTGACGGCTAAAGAGCAGGCGCTCACGCTTTACAACGAAGGCGCGGACATCCTGTACCAGGTGGCCGGGCGCAGCGGCGAAGGTGTTCTGCTGGCGGCTTCCGAAACCGGCAACTTCGCCATCGGCGTGGACAGCAACCAGGATGACCTGTATCCGGGTACGATTCTCCTTTCCGCCATGAAGCGCGTGGACAATGCCGTGTTCAGCTTCGTGAAGAGCGTGGTGGATGGCACCTATGCTCCTGGCGTGACGACCGTCGGCCTGCGCGAAGGTTTCGCCGGGCTGAGCTGGGATGTGGGCGTTTGCTCGCGCACCTTTGACCAGTACGGCCCGGAGGATATGGTTGCCAAGCTGCCGGCCGTGCGTAAGGCGATTGATGAAGCCCGTGAGAAAATTCTGAGCGGCGAGCTGATCGTTACCAATGCGCTGGAGCAGGCGTCGCAGTAAAATCGTGAGGAGGCGCAGGGGGCGTGTGATGCGCCCCCTGCAAATGAACTATCTTGTTTTACGGAGCGTATTATGCCCCTCGCCGTAGATATGCGGCATATCCGCAAGTTTTTTCCCTCGTCGAGCGTGCTGGCCTGTGATGATGTGGATTTCGCGGTGGAACAAGGCGAAGTTCATGCCCTGGTGGGCGAAAACGGCGCGGGCAAAACCACGCTTATGAATATTCTTTACGGCCTTGTTGCTCCTGATGCGGGGCAGATTTTTGTCCACGAAAAACTTTCTCATATTGCCCACCCCAACGACGCGATTAAACAGGGTATCGGCATGGTTCACCAGCATTTTAAGCTGGTGCCGTCGTTTACGATTGCACAGAATATCCTGCTGGGCATCGAGCCGAACCAGGCCGGTTTTATAGACAATAATGATGAGGCCGACATCGTGCGCCGCCTGTCGGAGTCGTTTGGCCTGCCTGTTAACCCAAACGCTCGCGTGGCAGATATATCGGTTGGGATGCAGCAGCGCGTGGAAATTCTGAAAACACTCCAGCGCAACGCGCAGATTTTGATCCTGGATGAGCCGACCGCCGTGCTGACACCTCAGGAAGTGCGCGAACTTTACGTAGTGATTCGCAAGCTGGCCGCCGATGGCCGCACTGTTATCCTCATCACGCATAAACTGCTGGAGGTCAAAGAAGTGGCCGACCGGGTGAGCATCATGCGGCGGGGGCGCATGGTTGCCACCCACAGCGTCGCCGATGTGTCGGTTCGGGATATGGCGAACCTGATGGTTGGGCGCGAGGTTATCCTGCGGGTGGATAAAAGCCCGGCTACGCCTGGCGACGTGGTGTTGAAAGCGGATAATCTGCTGGTGGCAGGGGCGGGGGGTATCCCGGCGGTGTTCGGCGTCAGCTTGGAAGTGCGCGCCGGGGAAATCCTGGGTATTGCCGGCGTGAGCGGCAACGGCCAGACGGAACTGGTAGAAGCGATCACCGGTCTGCGCCCGGTTGAGGGTGGGACAATCAACCTGCTGGGACAGAACATCACCCACGCCAGCGTGCGAAAGCGGCGTGAAATCGGCATGGCACATGTCCCCGAAGACCGGATGGTGGTCGGGCTGAACCTCAAAACCAATCTGGATGAAAACGTTGTCGTGACGCACTACCAAGACGAACCGTATTCCAAACGCGGCATCTTACGTTTACCGCCGATTCGGAAACTGGCGCAGCAGATTGTAGACGCTTTTCAGGTCAAGTCGGCGCGCGTGGGGGAAGAAATCAAAACCCTTTCCGGCGGCAATCTTCAGAAAGTGGTGCTGGGGCGCGAGCTTTATGGAAAGCCCCGGCTGCTGGTTGTTAACCAGCCGACGCGCGGCCTGGATGTCGGCAGCATTGAATTTGTTCACAAGACGCTCATCGAGGAGCGCGACTCCGGCGCGGCGATTTTGCTGGTATCGGTCGAACTTGATGAAATTCTTTCGTTAAGCGACCGGATTGCCGTCATGTTCGGGGGGCGGATTATGGATGTGCTGGACGCCGAAGCGGCCAACGAACAGGACATCGGCGTTTTGATGGCGGGAGGCAGCCTGGAAACCGAACCGGCTGCCGCCGAGAAAGTGTAACACGTTATGGTCAAACGGCTGCGTCAGACCCTTAAAAGCCTGTCCATTCCGGTGCTGGCGGTGATTCTCGGCCTGATTGTCAGCAGCTTTTTTGTGCTGATGGCCGGCACCGACCCGGTTCAGACCTATCAACGGATGTTCTGCGAGGGATTTGGCTCGAAAGGCTGTCAGACCTTTGGCGATCTGCTGATCGTTCAGGTTGGGACCGACGATGGCGGTGTTTCAAGCGTTTTTGCGCCGTTTTATGGGGCCGGCGGGCATCGTATGGCGGTCGTGCTGGAGCGCGCCACACTGCTCATCCTGACGGCGCTTTCGGCGACGGTGGCCTTTAAAGCGGGGCTGTTCAGCATCGGCATGGACGGCCAGTTCGTCCTGGGTGCGATCACGGTGGCGTTTTTGGGTTACTGGCTGCCTTCGCAGGTTTATATGCTGGCCGGGGTGAGCGACCCCGGCGCCGCGCCGCAGGCGCTCTTGAGCGTGATGCACGTGCTGATTCCGCTGGTGTGCATCGGGCTGGCGATGGCGGTCGGGGCGGTGTATTCCTGGATTGCCGGCTATCTCAAAGTCAAGCTGAACGTTAACGAACTTATCAGCACCATCATCCTGAACGCGATTGCCGTCCAGATTGTGAACTATCTGGTGCGCTATCCGCTGCGTTCCGATTTTAATTCCACCGCGCGCACGCAGCGCATTGACGACACGGCCTGGCTTATTCCCTTCAACCGGGGACTGTTCCAGGACGTGGAATGGTTCTCCGGCGCGCGCTTGGGGATTGGCATCATCATCGCCATTCTGGCGGCCGTTCTGATCTGGTTTTTCCTGTGGCGTTCCACTGCCGGTTACGAGCAGCGTATGGCGGGCGGTTCGCGGCGGTTCGCACGCTTCGGCGGCATCCCCAGCGAACGCGCGGCGCTGCGGGCGATGCTGCTCAGCGGGGCCCTCAGCGGGCTGGCCGGGGCGCTGGCGATCCTGGGTATTGAACGGCGCGTGATAGACGGGTATGCCACGAGCGGTTTTGGCTTCGACGGCGTTCTGGTCGCCATTCTGGCGCGCGAGTCGATTCCTGGGATCATCCTGGTGGCGATGTTTTTTGCCGGCTTGCAGCAGGGGGCGACGAACCTGCAATTTGGCGATCTGCCCCGGCAGTTGGGCGGCATCATCATCGCTTTTATCATCCTGTTTAGCTCGATGGAAAATTTCTTCCGCGATCTGATTACCCGCATCCAGACGCGGCTGCGTCCCAGGAGAACACCGTATCCTACCGAGGCAGGCGCTCCATGATTGAATTCCTGAATACACACAGCCGTCAGGTTCGCATCGGCCTGATTATCGCCGGTGTTCTCATCATTCTGCTGCTGCTCATCAGCCTGCCGATGACTTTGCTTCAGAGCAGTATACGTCTGGCGACGCCTTATGTATTGGGGTCGCTGGCGGCGCTGCTTGCCAGCCGCGCGGGTGTATTGAACCTGGCGATTGAAGGCAAAATGCTGTTGGGGGCGTTTGTCGCGGTAGTGACGGTGTACCAGCCGGGTGTTTTACCAGGTCAGGGGCGTGACCCCATCCTGGGTGTCTTGGTGGCGGCCTTGTTCGGCGGCGGACTGGGCCTCATTTTTGCTGTTTTATACCTGCGGATTCGGATTAACCTGGTCATCCTGGCGCTGGCCGTCAACCTGTTTGTGGCGAATGCAACCGTATTTTTTATGCGAGTGCAGTTCGGCGCATTCGGCACACTGGCCGACCCCAGTATTCGCAGCCTGTCCACGCTGCAACTGCCGATCATTCACAGTGTGCCTTTCGTGGGGCCGCTGCTCAGCGGCTATCAGATCCTCGTTTATCTAAGCTGGGTGATGGTTGTGCTGGTGTGGGTGCTGCTTTTCCGCACGCAGTTCGGGCGGCACATCCGCGCAGTGGGCGAAAACCGCGAGGCGGCGGAAAGCGTGGGCATTAACGTGACCCGCGTACAGATTTTCGCGCTGACATTAAGCGGGATGCTGGCCGGCATGGCCGGGGCGTTTTTGTCGCTGGGTGTACTCAGCCAGTTCGTCGAAAATATGGTCAGTGGGCGCGGCTGGACTTCCATCACCATTTCGCTGTTTGCTTTCGAGCAGCCGGTAGGCGCGTTTTTTACGGCGCTGTTTTTCGGTCTGGCGGAGGCGCTGTCATTTTACCTGCAAAGCCGGCCTGAGGTGAATCTGCCGCCCGACCTGCTGCTGGCGCTACCGCAGATCGCCACGATCACCGCGCTGGTGCTGGTGGCGCTGCGTATTCGCACGGCTGAGTTGATGAAACGGCGCACCTTCGCGCAGCAGTTCGGCCACGAGCTGGACAAACTGAGGCGGGGCGTGCTGGCCGGTGGGCAGGATTAAAGCCGCTTTCCGACCGTGTATTCAGTTCAGAAGTTGGGAAATAACCGGGGCAGAAAACGATCATGCCCCGGTTATTTTTGTCACGGAACGTTGACGACAAAACTGTCCGGTTTGCTGCACGCGCCAAAAGCGCCATCGTTCCGACGTGGGCAGACGCGCCAGTAATACAGGCCGTTTGCCAGCGGGTCGGTTTGTGAGGCCAGGGTGCTGACGCCGGTCACGATTTTGGCGGAACTGATCGCCCCAAAGGAAGTCGTCCGGCTGACTTCGATTTTATAACCACTGGCCCAGGGGATGCGATTCCAGGACAGGGTGGGCGTGGTGGTGGCGAACTGCCGGGGCAGTGGGGCGGCGTTGGCCGCCGAATCCAGTTGGAAGCTGGCGGTGGCGCTCCAGTCGGAGAACGTGCCGCCGCTGGAAAGGGTGCGGACTCGCCAGTAGTAGGGACGCCCGGCAGCCAGCACCGGCGCAGTATAACGGGTGCTGTTTGTCTGCGCCGCGATCACTGCCCCGGATGTGAAATCGTTGGTGGTATCAACCTGGATTTCGTACCCGGCGGCATATTTTACCGCCCCCCAGGTGAATACCGGCGCGGGGCTGGTGATGGCGCTGCCGCCCACCGGCGCAGTCAGGGTGGGCGCGCCGGGGAGCTGATTGCTGATAAAAATCATGAACGAACTTTCGCCCTGGCTGAGAACGCTGATCTGTATGTCGTTGGCGGCATCATAGAACGTCTCGCCCGGTTTCCAGCGTCCGTTCTCACCGTTGACTACATACGAAGCTGAACCGGCGGCGGGGTTATCCACCACCACCAGCGCCGGGCCGGTGTTCGTGCCGGGCCAGCCGCCGCGCCCTACCTGTACGTCATGGATGATGATGGCGCTGTCCGGGATGTTCTGGTCGTAGTTCTGCTGCCCGGCAGGGGCCTTAAAACGCGCCTCGACCGTGTAATAGCGGCTGGATGACCCATTAATTGGGATTTTTGCCATCAAATAGTTTGCGCCGGACAGCGGCTGTCTGAGTCGTTCCAGTGTGATGGTCGTCCCCGTGCCGGGGCTTATGGTGGCGATGCGGCTGGACGGTATCCAGCCGGAAACATACAGACTGTAGCTGATCGTGCCGGGCGGGATGCAGCCGAAACCCGCGTCCCAGACGAGGCACGTGCCGCCGCTGCGGCTCATTACGTCCCACTGCGAGATGTAAATGTCCAGCCCGCTGGGCGGATTAACCTGCGGCCCGGACGAGTGGCTGAGGCCGAAACCGTGTCCCATCTCGTGGGTGATGTAATCGTACTCCTGCGCCCAGGGGGGCAGCCAGGTAACGCTCCAGGAACGATACTGCCCATCCAGGCTGGTATAGTACCAGCCGCCCCACGCGCAGCAGTCCAGCACATCGCTGAACATCATGTTGATGCCGTCGTAGAGGGTAAAATTGACATACGGGTTGGCCGCGTTCACGCAGTCGGCGAACAGGGCGTCCAGGTTGGCATTGGCCGTTGAGGTGCTGCCGGCGTAGTAAGAGCGGGGGCGCGGAAGCGGCAGCCACACCAGGTGGGTAGCCGTCCCGGCGATGTTAACTGTATCGTAGGAAATCTGCCGCCAGTAGTGGTCAATGCCCGGATAGGTATTTCCGAACAGGGCGTTGTATTCACCGGGCGCATGAGGTATGTCGGGGTCGCCCTGGAACTGGCATAAAATATTGATCCAGGGCTGTGAACCGGATACAGCCGGAGCGCCATAAGGCGCGCCCTGGGCCGACGGCTGCCCGCCGCTTTTCTGGATGTCTGTCACCTCTAAAAAAGGCAGCGGCGTGGTCGGGAACGCGCCGGTTTGCCCCTGCGTCCCACCGGAGCGCCCTGTTACGCGCACTTCCTGGTCACGCAGGCTGAAGGCCGTATATGAATCCAGCCCTTCCAGCCGGGCGATTACCTGCCCGTTCCTATCCTGGAGCAAAAAAATCTGCTGCGGTGGGAGGTTGGAGTCGCGCGGCGGGTCGCCGTTCAGCGCCGCGATGTAACCGGTCAGCGTGACGGTGTTCTGGGCGGCGGCGCTCATCATGCCGATCAGCAGAAGACACACGGTTAAAAACAAAATGAATGCAAGACGGCGTTGATAAAGGAGCATGAGACATTTTCCTCTTGAATACATACCCATTATAATCGTCGGCGGCGACCACCCGACCCTTAAAGGCGGCTGCCAAATGTAAAAATTCATAAGATTTAGCGCAGGAAACCACCTGCTTCAGCGGATGGAGGAACGCGCCTTCGCTCCTTTCAATCTACAATTCCAACCGAACTCAAAGTCTTGAAATATATAATGGTTTGAGCTATACTTGGAGCATGAAACTGATTGCTCAGGTCAAACTTCAGCCGACGGAAGAACAACGGCGCTACCTTTTGCAAACACTGGAACAGGCCAACGCCGTGTGTGACCAGATCAGCGCCTACGCCTGGGAACACAAGACCTTTCGCAGTTTCGCGCTGCATCAGGCGCTGTACCATACG
>QUBZ01000202.1 GCA_014338005.1 Chloroflexota bacterium
ACCATTACATGTTGCAAGACATTGAATTCGGTTGGAGTTGGAGATTGAAAGGAGCAAAGGCGCATTCCTCCACCCGCTAAAGCAGGTGGTTTCCTGCGCTAAATCTTATGAAACCCGACTCGGTTCTTCTGCTTCCGCGCCCGCAGGAAATGCAGCTTGCCGGCGGCACAGTCAGTTTACCGGACGGCAAACTTATCGCGCTGGCGGCGCCTCGCCCGGCGGCGCTCTACTTTATGGCGGAACGCGCGCGCGCGGCGCTGGAACGTTATGGCGGTAAAAGTTGGGAGATCGTCGGCGGCCAGGCCGTCCCGTCGGGTTTGATCGGCCTGCGGATCGCCCTGGACGAATCCATCGGCAGGGCAGAAGGCTATCGTCTGGTGGTGTCCGCTGATGGGGTGACGATTACCGGGTTTGACGAGGCCGGGGCGTTTTACGGCGTGACGACGTTCATCCAGCTTTTGCAGCGGCATGGGGCAGATTTGCCGGCGCTGGTCATCAACGACTGGCCGGATTTTCCCAACCGGGGCGTGATGCTGGACATCAGCCGGGATAAAGTGCCGACCATGCCGACGCTGTACCGGCTGGTAGATCAACTGGCTGGCTGGAAGGTAAACCAGTTCCAGCTTTACACCGAACATACCTTTGCGTATCGCCACCATCCCGACGTGTGGGCGAAAGCCTCCCCCATGACTGCACAGGAAATACTGGCGCTGGATGCCTACTGCCGGGAACGATTCATTAATCTGGTGCCGAACCAGAACAGCTTCGGCCACATGCACCGCTGGTTTGAACACAGCCACTACCTGCCGCTGGCGGAAACCGAAGGCGGTTTTACGACACCCTGGGGACAGTGGCACGAACTGCCCTACAGCCTGACGCCAGCCAACCCCGATACACTTAATTTTCTGAACGGTTTGTACGACGAGCTGCTGCCGAACTTCACCAGCCGTTATTTTAACGTCGGCTGCGATGAAACCTTCGACCTGGGGTTGGGGCGCAGTAAAACGCTGTGCGATGAAAAAGGGCGCGGGCGGGTTTACCTGGATTTCGTGCTGGAAATTTACCGGCTGGTGAAAAAACGCGGTTTCACAATGCAGTTTTGGGGGGATATTATCGGTCACTACCCGGAACTGGTGCCGGAACTGCCGCGTGATGCGGTGGCGCTGGAGTGGGGCTACGAAGCGGTTCACGATTTTGATGGCAAGTGTGCTGCCTTTGCTGCTGCTGGCATCCCGTTTTATGTCTGCCCCGGCACGTCGTCCTGGACGGCTATCGCCGGGCGCACCGACAATGCCCTCGGTAACATCCGCAGCGCGGTGGAAAACGGCTTGAAACACGGCGCGAGCGGCGTTCTGAACACCGATTGGGGCGATCATGGTCACTGGCAGACCTATCCGGTCAGCCTGCCGGGGTTCGCCTACGGCGCGGCTTTAAGCTGGGCTTACCGCCCGAATGCGGATTTAGACCTGCCCGCCGCGCTGGACGCTTTTGTTTTTGAGGACAAAGCCGGCGTGATGGGACGCCTGGCCTATGACTTGGGCAATATTTATCAACAGCCGGGTGTATTGATTCCGAACGGCAGTGTCCTGTTCTGGGCGTATTTTTATCCTCTGGATATGCTGTCCGCTGATCTCGGCCAATGGCTGGATTGGCATCGTCTCCAACTTCAGAGCGCAGCCGACCTGCCGGATAAACTGCGCGACACGCTGGCTCATGTTGACCGTGTGATGTCGCCGCTGGCGGTCGCGCGGATGGCCTGTTCCGATGCAGCCTTGATAACCGACGAATTTCGGCTGGCGGCGGATATGCTGCGGCACGGCGCGAAACGGCTGCTGTTCATCCTGGGCGAGCCATTGGCGGGCAAAAACGAGCTGAACGACGAACTTCTGGCAATAGAAACCCGCTACCGGGATGTGTGGCTGGCGCGCAGCCGTCCCGGCGGCCTGGATGACAGCCTGGCGCGGCTGGAAAAAGCACGTGCGGGGTATCGGTAAACGCAAAACGCACCGGCGAGGATGGGTGAATGCTGTCATTGGAAGAAAAAATCGGGCGGATGCTGGTCGTCGGTTTTGACGGGCTGGAACCGCCGGATTATCTACTCGACTGGTTGGCCGCCGGTCGAGTCGGCGGGGTGATTCTGTTCGCGCGGAACGTCGCCAGCCCGGCACAGGTGGGCGAACTCACGCTGGCCTGCCGTGAGGCCGCGCCGCGCCCGATTTTGATCGCCATTGACCAGGAAGGCGGCATGGTTGCCCGGCTGCGGACGGCGGAAGGCTTCATGGAAAGCCCCGGCGCAATGGCGCTGGGTGCTGCCGACTCGGAAGATTTGGCGGAGCGCGTGGCGGCGGCGATGGGCGACGAACTGGCCGCGCTGGGCATCAACTGGAATCTCGCGCCGGTGGTAGACCTGGCGCTAAATGCAGACAATCCAAGCGTCAGCACGCGCGCGCTGGGCACCCGGGTTGACCGGGTAAGCAAACTGGCCGCCGCGCAGGTGCGCGGTTTCCAATCGGCGGGTGTGGCGGCGGCGGCCAAACATTTCCCCGGTCTGGGCGATACGCCGGTGGATACGCACGAGGCGCTGGCGGTCATTAACGAACCGCTGGAAACACTGCTGCGGCGCGATTTGCTGCCGTTTAAGGCGGCGGTGGAGGCCGGTGCTGCCGCCGTGATGACGACTCACACCCGTTTTCAAACGGTAGATTCTCAATATCCCGCCACCCTATCAGCGAGCGTTATCGAGGGGATTTTACGGCGCGAGATCGGTTTTGACGGCGTGAGCTGCACCGACTGTATGGAGATGAAAGCCATCACGGAGCATTACGGCGCGGGCGAGTCGGCGGTGCTGGCGGCGCTGGCCGGACAGGATGTAATCTTTTTTTCGCACACGCCGGCTTATCAGGAAGCAGCATATGAGGCGCTGCTGGCGGCGGCGCGCAGCGGGCGGCTGCCGCTCGAACGGGTGGGTGAAG
>QUBZ01000071.1 GCA_014338005.1 Chloroflexota bacterium
GTGGAAATCCTGCGCGGCGGCGATGCGGGGACGGTGTTAAATCAGTCCATCCTCAGCAAGTCCAATCCGCTCGGCGATGTGCTGTTCGGCGTGGACAATACCTTTCTGGGGCGCGCGCTGGACGAAGACCTGTTTGTGCCTTACGAGTCGCCCCTGCTGGACAGTGTGCCGGAGGCGCTGCGGCTGGACGCTGAATTTCGCGTCACGCCGATTGATTACGGCGACGTTTGCCTGAACTACGACATCGCTTACTTCGAGAAAAACGACCTGCCGCTGCCGGCCAGCCTGCAAGACCTGACGCGCCCGGAATATAAAGGGCTGCTGGTGGTGCAGAATCCGGCCACGTCATCACCGGGGCTGGCGTTTTTGCTGGCGACCGTCAGCGTGTTTGGGACAGAAGGCGATTATACGTATCTGGACTTTTGGGCCGATCTGGTTGCCAACGATGTGCTGGTGACAGAAGGGTGGGAGGATGCTTACTTCGGCCAGTTCACCGCCGGAAGCGGCGGCGGCACGCGCCCGCTGGTGGTCAGCTACGCCAGCAGCCCGCCGTTCACCATCCAGGAAGAAACCGGCCAGCCAACTACCGGCAGCATCACCGCCGATGATACCTGCTTCCGGCAGATCGAGTTCGCCGGCATTCTGCGCGGGTCGGATAACCCGGAAGCCGCGCAAATGTGGATAGATTTTATGCTGGGGCCGGCCTTCCAGGAAGACCTGCCGATGCAGATGTACGTGTTCCCGGCCAACCAGAACGCGGCGCTGCCCGACGAGTTCGCGCAGTTCGCGGCCATCCCGGAAAACCCGGCGGTCGTGCCGTTTGAGGACATCAACGCCGGTCGTGAAGAATGGATACGGGCTTGGACAGAAGTCGTGCTGCGTTAATCCGGCTGCCGCTGCGGTACGGCCTGCTGCTGGTGCCGGCGGTTTTCCTGGCGCTGTTTTATTTTTACCCGCTGGTTTCGATTCTGGCCGTCGGCCTTGCGCCCGGCGGCCAGCCTGACCTGACCGGGTTCGCCGAAATCGTCACCTCGGCGTATTACCGGCATACGCTTGGTTTTACGCTGGCGCAGGCCGCGCTTTCGACGGCGCTGACGCTGCTGCTGGCGCTGCCGGGGGCATATGTGTTCGCGCGGTACGATTTTCAGGCCAAGTCGCTGCTGATGGCGCTGGCGACGCTGCCGTTTGTCCTGCCAACGGTGGTCGTGGCGGCGGCCTTCAGCGCGCTGGTCGGGCCGCGCGGGTTGGTTAATGAAGGGCTGATGTCCCTGTTGGGGTTGGAGTCCCCGCCGGTGCAGCTTGAACGCACGCTGGCGATCATCCTGATCGTGCATGTGTTTTATAACTACGCGGTGGCGCTGCGAATCATCGGCAGCTATTGGGCGAACCAGAACCCGCGCATGGAAGAAGCCGCCCGCGTGCTGGGCGCGGCGGGCTGGCGGCTGTGGTGGGAAATCCGGCTGCCGATTTTACGCCCGGCGCTTCTGGCCGCCGGAACGCTGGTGTTCATCTTCACGTTCACCAGCTTCGGCGTAGTGCTGATTCTGGGCGGGCCGCGTTTCGCCACACTGGAAGTGGAGATTTACCGGCAGACGGCCAATCTGCTGAATCTGCCGATGGCGGCGGCGCTGTCGCTGGTGCAGATCGGGCTGATGCTGGTGATGATGGCGATTTATACGCGAATGCAGCGCCGCACTGCTGCTGATGTCGTCAGCGCCGCATCTGCCGTCCGCCCGCCGCGAAGCCGCCGGGCGCGGGCGCTGGTTTTCGGCAATCTGCTGTTTATGGCCGTGATGTTATTCGCGCCGCTGCTGGCGCTGGTGGCGCGTTCGTTCACCGCCGGCGGGGAGGGGTTTACAACGCGCTATTACGAGCTGCTGTTCGCCAACGTGCGCGGCTCGGTTCTGTTCGTGCCGCCTATGCGCGCGGTCGGCAATTCGCTGGTATTCGCGCTGGCGACGACGGTGCTGGCGGTGGCCCTGGGTTTAATCACGGTTTATCTGCTGTCGCAGCGGGGCAGCCGGTGGGCGAACTGGCTCGACCCACTGTTTATGCTGCCGCTGGCGACCAGCGCGGTCACGCTCGGCTTCGGCTACATCATCGCGCTGGACGAACCGCCGTTGAATTTGCGCGCCTCGCCAGTTTTGATTCCGCTGGCGCATACGCTGGTCGCCATGCCGTTCGTCGTCCGCAGCGTGCTGCCGGCCAAACGCAGCATCACGCCCCATCTGCCGGAGGCTGCCCGCGTGTTGGGCGCTTCACCCTGGCAGGTCTGGCGTTTTATTGACCTGCCGCTCATCAGCCGGGGTTTGATCGTCGGCGCGGTGTTCGCCTTTACGGTGAGCATGGGCGAGTTCGGCGCGTCATTGTTCATCGCGCGCCCGGATACACCAACCATGCCGGTTGTGATTTTCCGCCTGCTGGGACAGCCGGGAGCCGCCAATTATGGGCAGGCATTGGCGATGAGTGTTTTACTGATGGTGGTCTGCGCGGTTGGTTTTATTCTGATCGAACGCCTGCGGACGGTTGGGATGGGTGAGTTCTGATGCTTGAAGTGCGCGATGTTGAGCTGTCTTTTGGCGACCTGCCGGTACTGCGCGGCGTTTCTCTGGCGGCAGCCGAGGGAGAAATCGTCTGCCTGCTGGGGCCGAGCGGCTGCGGCAAAACCACGCTGCTGCGGGTGATCGCCGGCCTGGAGACGCCGGCGCACGGCGACGTAATTTTTGACGGGCGTTCGGTGCGGGGCGTGCCGGTTCACCGGCGCGGCTTTGGGCTGATGTTCCAGGATTTTGCGCTGTTTCCTCACCTGGATGTCGCCCGGAACGTCGCTTTTGGCCTGCGAATGATGGGGATTTCGGCGGTGGAACGGCAGCGGCGCGCGCAGGAGGTTTTGTCCCTGGTGGGGCTGGCCGGTTTTGAGCGGCGCGATGTGGCGAAACTTTCCGGCGGCGAAAAACAGCGGGTGGCGCTGGCGCGCAGCCTGGCCCCCAACCCGCGCCTGCTGATGCTTGACGAACCGCTGGGGTCGCTGGACGCGGCGCTGCGCGAGCGGCTGGTGATCGAAATCCGCGAGATCATCAAACAGGTCGGGCGGACGGCGCTGTACGTGACGCACGACCAGCACGAAGCCTTCGCCATCGCCGACCGGATCATCATCATGAACGAGGGGCGTTTTGAGCAGGTCGGCACGCCGGAAGCGGTCTACCGCCGCCCGGCCTCGGCCTTTGTGGCACGTTTTCTGGGGTTAAATAACATCCTGCCGGTGGCGGCGCGGGCGGAAAACCGGGTTCGGACGGCAGTCGGCCAGTTCCGCCTGGAGGTCGCCGCCGATGTGGAGGCCGTTCTGCTGCACCCCGACGGCTTCCAACCGGCAGCGGCGGGCAGCCCGGAGGCCATCGCCGGGCAGGTGGAACGGCGGGTGTTCCTGGGGGATGCTTACCAGTTTCAACTGCGCGCCGGCGATGGTGTTCAGTTAACGTTTAAACTGGCGGCGCAGGCTGAACGGCTGCCGCAGGTGGGCGAAAATATGAGTGTGCGGCTGCTGCCGGATTATGTCGTGCCGCTCAATGGGCGGCGCGGCGTGAAAGGTTAACTGGCTAAACGAGCGTCTTTATAGGTTTTTATTCACAAATCTTACGGCTTTTCCACCCGACAGTGTTAAGTTTATAACATATAATTAACGTAGCTCAGGCTTTTGGCAGCATGGGGAAAGGGAGCGCGGCTGTGAGCGACGTTTTTGTTTCTTATTCCCGTCGGGATAAAGAATTCGTCAAGCGGCTGGATGAGGCGTTTAAGGCGCATGGCCGCGATGTATGGGTGGACTGGGAAGATATTCCGCTGGCGTCGGATTGGCTGAGCGAAATTTACGCCGGCATCGAGTCCGCCGATAATTTTGTGTTCGTCATCAGCCCGGATTCGATAGCCTCCGAAGTTTGTGGGCAGGAACTGGCTCATGCGGTCGAACACAACAAACGGCTGGTGCCGGTTTTGTACCGCGAAGTAAGCGACTATAAATCTCTCCACAAACAGCTTTCGTCCCACAACTGGATTTACTTCCGCGATACGGACGATTTTGATACCGCATTCCAGTCGTTGATTCGCACGCTGGACACCGATTTGAGCCATGTGCGCGCGCATACGCGCCTGCTCAAACGCGCCCTGGAATGGGAAAGTAAAAACCAGGACACCAGCTATCTGCTGCGCGGAACCGATTTGCAGGACGCCGAGCAGTGGTTGGCGCAAAGCACGGGCAAACAGCCGGAAGTGACGGCGCTTCAGTCCCAGTACGTGTTTGCCAGCCGCAAGGCGGCAGCCGCCCGCCAGCGTGTGATGATGGCCGGCGTGACGGTTGCGCTGGTGGTTGCCATCGTGCTGGCACTGGTGGCGCTGTACCAGGCGCAGATCGCGGAGATGCGCCGTCAGGAAGCCGACGAAGCGCGTTCAACGGCGGTTTTTGAGCGCGACCGCGCCAACCTGGAATCGCGGATTGCGCTGTCGCGCCAGCTGGCGGCGCAGTCGTTGGTGAGGATGGGCAGCGAATTGGACTTGGCGCTGCTGCTGAGCCTGGAGGCTAACCGGGTTGCGTTTGACGTGAATGCTAACAGCGGCGAAGTGCGCGGCAGCCTGTTGAACGGCCTGGAGTCGAACCCGCACATCGTTCAATATTTACACATCCATGATGATTGGGTTCGGACAGTGGCATTCAGCCCGGATGGAAACATCCTGGCTTCCGGCAGCCGCGACGGGACGATCCTGCTGTGGGACATGGCCGAGCAAAAAATCATCGGCGGCCCGCTGACGGGTCACACCGATCAGGTACGTGCGCTGGCCTTCAGCCCGGACGGCAAAATCCTGGCCTCCGGCAGCAATGATCGGACAGTTATTTTGTGGGATGTAGCGAGCGGCGAGCCGTTGAGCGAGCCGCTGACCGGCCATGAAGGGCGGATTCGCGCGGTGGCCTTCAGCCCGGACGGGGAAATGCTGGTTTCCGGCGCGGAAGATCAAACCGTGCGCCGCTGGAGTGTTTCCAGCCGCGAGCCAATCGGCGAGGCGCTGCGCGGACATCAAGGCGCGGTGCGGGCGGCGGCGGTCAGCCCGGATGGCCGCCTGATCGCTTCTGGCGCGACCGACAGCCGGGTAATTTTGTGGAATCTGGAAACCGGGGAAATGGTTGGCGAGCCGTTAAGCGGCCACAGCGACGGCGTGCAGAGCGTGGCCTTCAGCCCCGATGGGCGGCTGCTGGCGTCCGGCAGCCTGGACGGCTCAATCGTCCTGTGGGATGTTGAAATGCGCGCGGCGGTCGGGCAGCCGATTCGGGGACATGATAATTTCGTGCTGTGTGTGGCCTTCAGCCCGGACGGAAAAATGCTGGTTTCTTCCAGCGCCGATGAGACGGTTCGGCTGTGGGATGTGAACACCGGGCGGCAGATTGGCAAGCCGCTGACCGGGCATACCGATTTTGTAAACAGCGTGGCCTTCACGCCGGATGGTTCGATGATGGCTTCCGGTGCCGATGATCGAAATATCATCCTGTGGAACGTTCAGGCGCGTAACCCGCTTGTTCGCCCGCTGGCGGGGCATGTAGACCAGGTTTTGAGCGCCATCTACAGCCCGGATGGCAAGATGATCGCTTCAGCCGGGGTAGATAAGGCGATTATCCTGTGGGATGCGGCCTCCGGCGAGATGATCGGCAGTCCCCTGGTCGGCTCGGAGAGTTTTGTGCAGGCGCTGGCCTTCAGCCCGGATGGGAAAACGCTGGCTTCTGCCGGAGACGACAAAACGATTCGCCTGTGGGACGTGACCAGCCATGAACCGGTTGGCGAGCCGCTGGCGGGGCATACGGATATTATTTTCAGCCTGGCGATCAGCCCGGATGGGAAAATGCTGGCTTCCGCCGGAAATGACAAAACCATACGCCTGTGGGACATGACCAGCCGCGAGCCGATTGGCGACCCGCTGACCGGCCACGAGGCCGTCATTCGTAAGATCACGTTCAGCCCGGATGGCCGGCTGCTGGCTTCTGCCGGCGATGACGGCAAAATTGTGCTGTGGGATACAGCCACCTGGCAGCCCGCCGGCCAGCCGCTGGTGGGACACAGCGCCGGAGTGCGCAGCGCGGCCTTCAGCCCGGACGGCCGGCTGCTGGCTTCAGGCGGGTCTGACCAGATGGTTATTTTGTGGGATGTGGAAACCGGCCAGATGATCGGCCAGCCGCTCGCCGGGCATAATGGGCTGGTGAACGGCGTGGCCTTCAGCCCAGATGGTAAAACGCTGGCTTCGGCCAGCCACGATAACCACATCTTTTTGTGGGACGTGTCCAGCCGGCAGTCGTTCGGCAGCCCGCTGACCGGCCATACCGACCGGGTGTATACGGCGGCCTTCAGCCCGGATGGCCGGACGCTGCTTTCCGGCGGCGCGGACAAGCTTGTTAATCTGTGGGATGTCAGTTATGACTCCTGGCATGACCGGGCCTGCGCCGTCGCCAATCGAAACCTGACTCAGGCTGAGTGGGACTTGTTTGTGGGAGACGAAGACGCTCAGGCGACCTGCGCCGGGGTGGAATAGGCATAAAAACAGGGCATCAGGATTTTTCGCCATCTGATGCCCTGTTTTTGGCGAGCGTTAAATGTCCAGGTTGCGGACGCTGCGCGCGTGGGTTTGAATAAACCGCTTGCGGGGTGGAACGCTGCTGCCCATCAGCATATCAAAAATGCGGTCGGCTTCTGCCGCGTCCTCAATCGTGACCTGGAGCAGTGTCCGGCGCGCCGGGTCCATGGTGGTTTCCCACAATTGATCGGGGTTCATCTCGCCCAGACCTTTGTAACGCTGAATTTGCAGCTTGTCTGGCGACGCATATTTTTTGAGCGCCTTAGTGAGAATTTCACCTTCTGACAGGCCGGATTCGGGATAGATGTACTCGATGTCGCGCCCGTTTTTGATGCGGTAAATGGGCGGCTGGGCGATGTACAGGTGGCCGGCCTGAATGAGCATCTGCATATGCCGGAAGAAGAAAGTCAGCAGCAGCGTGCGAATGTGGCTGCCGTCAACATCGGCGTCGGTCATCACGATCACGCGCCCATAGCGTATGCTGTCCAGCTTAAAATCCTCGCCGATGCCGGTTCCCAGGGCGGAAATGAGCGCCTTGATTTCGTTATTATCGAGGATTTTGTCGAGCCGGGCGCGTTCGGTGTTCAGGATTTTACCGCGCAGGGGCAGAATAGCCTGGAAGTGACGGTCGCGGCCCTGTTTGGCGCTGCCGCCGGCGCTGTCGCCCTCAACGATGTAAATTTCGGCCTCCGCGCCGCGCTGCGAGCAGTCGGCCAGCTTGCCGGGCAGCGTGCTGCTTTCCAGCAGGCTGGGGCCGCTGCGTACCAGCTCGCGCGCTTTGCGGGCGGCTTCGCGGGCGCGCATACTGGTGGAACACTTTTCCACAATCCGGCGCGCTTCGCGGGGGTTCAGTTCCAGGAACTCGTTGAAGGCATCGGATACCACCTGGGACACCGCGCCCTGGACTTCGGGATTAATCAGTTTGACTTTGGTCTGGCTTTCAAATGACGGGTGTGGGTGTTTGACGCTGACGATGGCCGTCAGACCTTCCAGCGTATCGCTGCCGGAGAAGTTAGGGTCTTTATCCTTTAACAATCCCGCTTTGCGGGCATAACGGTTAATAACGCTGGTGATGGCCGAGCGCAGGCCGGTCAGATGCGTACCGCCATCGGGCGTGTTAATGGTATTGGCAAATGCCAGTTCGGTGACGGTGGCCGAATCGGTGTACTGGAAAGCGACCTCAATGCCGATCACATACGGCGCTTTACCTTCCGGTGTGATTTCAATATCCCGTTCGGCATAAACCGGGTCATGAAGCGACCGCCGGTTGCCGTTAAGGTAGCGCACGAACGAATGCAGGCCGCCCTCGAAATAGAAGGTAAGTTCGCGGGGCAGGGGGCGCACCCGCTCGTCGCGTAGGGTAATCGTCACCCGGCGCGTGACAAAAGCCATTTCACGAAAACGCTGGGCCAGTGTGTCAAAACTGAAACTGTTCGTTTCCAGGATGGTGAAATCGGGTTTGAAGGTTTGAATTGTGCCGGTGGATTCGCCCGGCTCCATCTTGCGAATTTTCTCAACCTCGGTTACGGGGCGGCCCTGCCGATAGACCTGTTCCCACACGTAACCATCGCGGAATACGGTCGTTCGCATCTCGTCGGAAAGCGCGTTCACAGCCGATACGCCAACACCGTGCAGGCCGCCGCTGACCTTATACGCGCCGCTGCCAAACTTGCCGCCCATGCCGATTTTGGTCATCACACCTTCAACGGTTGGCCTGCCGGTATCCTGGTTGATACCGACGGGGATGCCGCCGCCGTTGTCCGCGACCGATACCACGTGACCATCGTGCAGCGTGACGATGACATGATCGCAGCGTCCGGCCAGCACTTCGTCAATCGAGTTGTCCACAACTTCGTAAACCAAATGGTGCAAAGCCCGGCTGTCCACACCGCCGACGTACATGCCGGGGCGGGTGCGGACATGCTCCATGGGGTCCAGATAGCGAATATCGGCGTCAGTCTGCTGCCGGATGTCAAGGGTATCTTTATCGGCCATAGTTGTTCCCTTTTCTGTACACAAACCGGGTGCTTTTCCCCCAAAAAAGCACCCGTTCTCTTCATTTATATTATATCATGCTGCGGCACGCTCGACAATGGGCGCTTATTCCTTTTAAAGGATAATTAAAGGATAAAACATTTGTTCGGTTTTGGCAAGCGGCTTGACAGCCACCTGGCCGGGCTTTAGAATCAACCTGACTGCCCTTGTAGCTCAGAGGATAGAGCAGCGGTCTTCTAAACCGTGGGTCGGGGGTTCGAGTCCCTCCAGGGGCGAGAAAAATGCCCGCCATTAAGACGGGCATTTATGTTTTTACGCCATGATCTCTTTATAGAGCGCCTGCGTTTCGGCGGATGGCTCGCGCCCTTCCTTACGCAGATCGTCAACCAGGCGTTGATAGTGCGCGGCGGCCTCGCTGCGGCGCCCCAGGCGGGTATAAAGCTGCATCACGTCGCGGTGCAGGCTCTCGCGGCTGGAGTCCTCGGCCAGCGCGCGCTGGAACAACCCCAATGCCTGTTCGGGGCGGTCTTCGTTCAGGCGAACGTAGGCCATCTCGGTCAGGGCTTCCAGATAGCCGGACTGGAAATCGCGCCGCCGGTCGAGAATCCAGTCATCGGTGTGGCCCTGCAAAAACGGCCCACGATAAATGTCTATCGCCCGCTGCCAGGCGGAAACACGCTGGGCGTTCTGGTCGTTGCGGCCTTCCATCAGCGCCTCTACGAAGTCCATCACGTCATACTGAATGGCGAGATCGGGATTGACGCGATAGTACCCGCCGTCGTGTACCAGCACATCCATATCCATGGCTTTGTGCAGCCGCCGTTTGGTGACATGGAAAACGTTCACGGCCTGGTCAGTGTCCAGCTCCGGCCAGAAAGCCTGGCAGATTTCCGAACGGGTGATGATGGGACGATCAAGGGCGAAGAAAAAGAGCAGCCGGGGCAGGTGGCCTTCCCAGGTATCAATCGGCTGGCCGTTCATCAGCACGTAACCCGGCCCCAGGGCATAAACCTCTAACTTGCTTTTCCCCTCGGTTTCGATTTCGTAAAAGTCGCGCCGGATGAGATGGTCATCCTCCAGCAGGATGGCCTTTTTCTGGGCGATCAGGGAAACCCAGGGCAGGCGCGGCAGGGTGCGGCTGTTGATGACCAGGCGGCAGGTTTCCGGGAGCCGCCCGACCAGCTTTTCGACAAACATCTGTACATCGTCGGCGCTGTCGCTGCGGTCGTACTCGTCCAGAATCAGGTAATAGGGGGTATCGCTGATTTCGGCCAGATCGCGGGCGAAGGTGTCCAGCAAAAGATCAAGGTCGTTATATGCTTCCTGGGGTAAGATATTGGTATGGCGTCCGAAGGTGGGATGCTGGTTCGCCAGATCGTGCGTGACGCCGGTTAAAAACGACTGGATGTTGATGTCATCCTGTCCCATTGCGTAATAAAACACCCTCAGGTCGGGCGAGTTAATGAGTTTGGCGACCAGCACCGACCGATAGCGGCTGCGGGGATGCAGCAGCACCACTTTGGCGCCGGTGGCCTGTTCCTGGAAGGCTTGAAAGGATTGGTCAATTAAGTTATGTAGTTGCATGGGTTGAATAATCCCCACTAGGTTATGGCGAAAATCAGACTGCTGCACGTAGTATAGCACATCTATAATAATATTTGCTAATGTACACGTATTTTCGGGTTACAAAACTCGTTTTTGGGTTCTTCTCGATCTGTTTGCTGGTGTTATAGGGAGGCCGGTATGGAACGTCCGGGGCGTCCGTTGGGTGTCGCGCTGGCGATTATCGCCAGCGCGTTGGTATTTTCGCTGCTGCCGCTTTTGCAGGTCGGCATGGTGCTGACCATCCGGCAGGTGCGGCTCAATTCCCTGAACCAAGACCTTTCCGAGGACGTGCCGGCGTTTTCGGGGGCCGATCTTATCGGCGGGATTTCGGAAACGGAACTGCTGGTTCAGGGCATCCTGGGATTGGGGTTTTTAGGGCTGGCCGTACTGGCCTGGCGCGGTCGGCCTCCGGCGCTGCGGTTTATGCTGGTGGGGGCGGTCGTCCTGCTGACCGGGATCAAGCTGGCCGCGATCATTGCCCAATCGCTGGCGCAGCAAAATCTCCAGATCGGCATGAGTTCTGCCGACTCGATCTTCCAATCGCTGTCCGTTGGGCAGTTGGCGGTCGAGTTTCTGGTGATGTTATATGTGGTCTGGTATATGAATCGCGGCCCCGCGCGGGCGTTTTTTCGGGGGTATTACCTGTCTCACCCGGCAGGAGCCGCTCGACCTGAAGCTGCGCCGGGCGACCGGGCGCAGCGCAGCGAATTATGAGCCGGATGCGTTTTCCTGCGCCTCCAGTTCCATCTGGATTAACTCGCGCCGCAGCGTTTTACCCACCAGCGTTTTCGGCAGTTCGGGGATGAAGGCGTAGCGGCGCGGGATTTCGTAACCGGCCAGGTGTTGGGCGCAGTGGGCGATGAGTTCCTGCTCGGTGACTGCCATGCCGGGTTTTAAAACGATCCAGGCTTTTAGGGCTTCTTCGCCGCGTTTTTCCGGGTGGGGGATGCCGGCGACACCGACTTCCAGAACCGCCGGGTGTTCCTTCAGCACCTTTTCGATGTTATTGGGATAGACGTTAAAACCGCCGATCAGCACCATGTCCTTTTGGCGGTCTACGATGTAAAAGTAGCCGTCTGCATCCATGTAGCCGATGTCGCCGGAATGCAGCCATTTTTTGCCATTATGTTCGCGCAGGGCATTGGCCGTTTCGGTCGGCATTCCATGATAACCGACCATAATATTCGGCCCGGCCATGACGATTTCGCCGATTTCGCCGACCGGCACATCGGTCACGCCGTCGTCCAGGCTGACTACGCGCACGTCCATATCCGGCAGGGGCATCCCCACCGAGCCGGTGCGGTTGTCGCCGACCATCGGGTTGCAGTGCGAACCCGCCGATGTTTCGCTCATGCCGTAGGCTTCGGTCAGCCGCCGCCCGCCGAACGACTCAAATTCGCGTTTGGTGGCGGGGGGCAGCGGGGCCGCGCCGCTGACGGCCAGCAGGAACGAGTCCAACGGCACTTTGCCGGATTTTACGTCGGGATGGTTGACGACGGCATTAAACATGGCCGGAACACCGAGAAAGACATTCGGTTTGTAGGCTTCGATGACGCCGACCAGGTTGTCCACGTCGCGCGGGTTGCTGATGATGATGATCTTTGAGCCGGATGCGACCGCCTGGCTGAGCAGCACCACCAGGCCGTAAACGTGAAACATCGGGATAGCGCCCAGGTAGATCAGATCGCTGCGTTTCAGGTCGCCCATCGCGCCGGTTTTTTCGGAAGTCCAGGCCATCATTTGCAGCAGATTGGCGATCAGCGTGCGGTGGGGCAGTTTGGCGGCTTTGGAAACACCGGTCGTGCCGCCAGTGTACTGGAACAAGCCGATGTCGTCTGGCACAACCTGTACGTTCGGCTTCTGCCCATCAAAACGCCGCAGCACATCCTGAAGCCAGTAATCGCCTTCGGCCAGCTTTTCCACGCGATGCCCGTCTTTTTTCTCCCGCATAAGGGTGAACAGCAGTCTGGCCGCCGGCGGCAGATATTCCTTGATGTTGGTGACGATGAGGGTTTTAAGTTTCGTGCCGGGCTGTATCTGCCTGAGGGTGTTGTAAAACAGGCTGAGCGTGACGGCGATGGGCGCGTCGCTGTCGTTGATCTGGTGACGCATTTTTTCGGCGGGGTAGGTGGGATTGGTGGCCGCCACCACGCCGCCGGCTTTTAAGACGGCAAAATAGGTGATGGCGAAAGCCGCCGAATTGGGCAGGATGACGGCTACCCGGTCGCCCTTTTGCAGCCCCATACTGATGAAAGCCGCCGCCAGCGCGTCCGACTGCCGGTTCAGTTCGCCATAGGTCATGCTGGCCGCCTGCCATCCGAGGCCGGGTAGCCGGGCGGGAGTCATCAGCGCGATACGGTCGGGGGATGCCTGCGCCGTCTCCGTCAAAAAGTCGTGCAGGGTTTTGTTGGGGTAAGGCTCCAGCGAGGCCGGCACGCCGGCGTCATAGTTTTTCACCCAGGGACGTTCCGCATAAGTCGTCATTCTTCAAACAACCTCATCATTTTTTCCGATAAACGAAACAACGGTCACTGTCAAGCGGGTCGAGCCGCCGTGTCAGCCGTTCAGCTCCACCGCAGCATGGGTCAGCACGTCCTCGGCGCGTTCCTCGACGCGGGTGCGGAAGATCACCCGGTTGTCCTGTTTCCACATCTCGGTGAGCAGCGTTTCGCCGGGAAAAACGTGTTTGGCGAAACGCACCTTGATGCTCTTAAAACGCGCCGGGTCGTTATCGCAGAAGTGTTTGAGGACGGCCCGCCCGGCGAAACCGAAGGTACACAGGCCGTGCAGGATGGGCCGGTCGAAGTTCCCGACGGCGGCCATGGCCGGGTCGGCGTGCAGGGGGTTGCGGTCGCCGCACAGGCGGTAGAGCAGCGCCTGTTTTTCCAGGGTGGTTTCGCGCTGGATGGCATCCGGGGCGCGGTCGGGGATGGCCTCCGGCTGGCCGGACGGGCCGCGTTCGCCGCCGAAGCTGCCCAGGCCGCGAATGAACATGGACGATTGGTTGAAGGCCACTTCCTCGCCGGACTCGTCGTAACAGGGCGTTTCGGTGATGACCAGCATCCCGCTGCCTTTGTCGTAGATATTGGCGATGCGGGGACGGCAGGTGATTTCGCCGACGGTGGGGATGGTTTTTTTAATTTCGAGATACTGTTCGCCATGAACCAGCATCATCGGGTTAAATTCGATTTGTCCCAGACGCCCGGTCAGGATGTGGTCAATCATGCGGGTGGGGTACAGCACCGGGAAGGTCGGCAGCGCCTTAAAACCCTGGCCGCTCAATTCATAAACGAACGATAACTCGCCCTGGTCGAGCCAGTCCGCCGGGGCGCCGACCGCCAGGGCGTACAGGCAAACGTCGCGTTCGGTGTACGAGAAGGTGAAGGGGGCAAAGGCGTGGCCGGTGATCTGGCTCACATCGAAAGGCCGGTCAGTCATAAAAAACTCCCTGTTTGCCGGTAAAAGCTGTCTGGAGGGGCGGCCACACCGGGCCGCCCCTTAAAGCGAAAGACCGTTACGACTCGCGTTCCGTCAGCTCCATCTGCACCAGTTCGCGGCGCAGGGTTTTACCGACGGCGGTTTTGGGAAGTTCGTTGATGAAGGCAAAGCGAGTCGGCACTTCATAACGCGCCAGTTTGGACTCGCAGTGGGCGATGAGTTCCTGTTCGGTGGCGGTCATACCCGGTCGCAGGACAATCCAGGCTTTGAGGGCTTCCTGGCCGGCCTTTTCGGGGTGGGGGATGGCGGCGACGCCGGCTTCCAAAACCGCCGGGTGATCGGTCAGCACCTTTTCGACGGCATTAGGGTAGACGTTGAAGCCGCCGATGAGCGCCATATCCTTCTTGCGGTCAACGATGTAAAAATAGCCATCGTCGTCCATGCGGGCGATGTCGCCGGTGTACAGCCAGACCTTACCATCCTGCTCGCGCAGGACATTGGCGGTTTCGGTGGGCATCCCGTGATAACCGACCATCAGCTGCGGGCCGGTCATGATGAGTTCGCCCACGTCGCCGACCGGCAGATCGGTCACGCCGTCGTCCAGGCTGACGATGCGGCAGTCCATATCCGGCAGCGGCAGGCCGATAGAGCCGGTGCGGTTTTCCCCCAGTAGGGGGTTGCAGTGGCTGGCGGTGGGGGCTTCGCTCATGCCAAAACCTTCGCGCAGCGCGCCGCCGCTCAGGCGCTCGAATTCCTGTTTGACCGCCGGCGGCAGCGGGGCCGAACCGCTGACACAGGCGCGAATCGAACGCAGGCTGACCTTGCCAGCTTTAACGTCGGGATGGTTGTTGATGGCGTTGTAGAGCGCCGGCACGCCCATAAAAATGGTCGGGTGGAAGGTGTTGATGTTGTCCAGCACGTCGCCGATGTCGCGGGCGTTGGGGACCAGGACGATACGCGCGCCGATGCCGATGGCGAAATTCAGCACCGCCACCATGCCGAAAGCGTGGAACATGGGGATTGCGCCCAGGAAAACTTCGTTATTGGCATTGGCCGGAATATCTTTGCCGAACAGCCAGGCGCGCATCTGAAGGGTATTGGCGACCAGGGCGCGATGGGTGGACATGGCCGCTTTGGAGACGCCCGTCGTGCCGCCGGTGTACTGGAACAGCGCCAGGTCGGAGGATTTAACGCTGCGGTTGGCTTTTTTATTGGCGTAGCGGGTCAGAACATCTTGCAGCCATTCGTCGCCGCTCGCCAGGGTTTCGACCCGATGGCCTTCTTTTTTCTCTTTCGCCAGGGTGAACAGCAGGCGGGCAACCGGCGGCAGGTATTCCTTTACGTTGGTGACGATGACTTTTTTGACCTTCGTTTTAGGCTGGATGTCCTTAATCATCCTGTAAAACAGGCTCATGGTGATGACAATTTCGGCATCGCAGTCGTTGATCTGGAAGGCCATTTTATCGGGCGGGTAGGTGGGGTTGGTGGCCGCAACCACGCCGCCGGCTTTTAAGATGGCGTAATAGGTGATGATGAAGGCCGCGATGTTGGGCATGACCATCGCTACCCGGTCGCCCGGTTTTAAGCCCATGTCAATCAGCCCTGCTGCCAGACTGCCGGAAAGCCGGTCGAGTTCAGCATAAGTCATAGTGCTGGCCTGGCGGCCCAACACCGGCAGATGGGCGCTTGTTATCAGCGCCACGCTGTCGGGCGCTTTTTGAGCCGCTTCTTCCAGGAAGGAATGCACTGTAATATCGGGATAAGGGTCAAGCGAGGCGGGAACGTTGGAGTCGTAACTTTTTGTCCAGGGACGTTCGGCATACGTAACCATTACTTTCGCTCCAAAAACCAAATTTGTATTTAATTACGAGTATAACAGGTCGAGTGCCGGTGTCAAAGCATTTTACGTCCCCGCCCAGGCGCGCCAGACATCCGGTATTTTGACTACCTGGCCGTCGTGGGTGATGCAGATGTGTTTGCTAAAACCCGTGACCAGCGGCTCGCCCATGTCGGCATGGACGATCTCGTATTCAAAAGTGAGCGAGCGGCTTTTCATTTCGCCGATCCAGCAGCGGACAGTGATGCAGTCGTCGTAATGGGCGGGTTTGATGTACCGCGCGCCGACTTCAGAGACGGCTAAATAGTGTCCGCTGCGCTCGAAACTGGCGTAATCGTGGCCGCGCTGGCGGGAATAGGCGCTGCGGCCTTCCTCAAAATAAACGATATAACTGGCATGATGCACGACGCCCATCGCGTCGGTTTCGGCATAACGGACGTGAAAGGTGGTTGCAGCCACATAGCGGTCGGTGGGGGCCAATGGTCATCCTCCGTGATGGGTAAATTAATCTATCCAGCATAACAGGCCAGGGGGACAGCGCCAAGCGAATTTAAGAACTTTTAAGCCTGCGCCGGTGATATGTTATAATGATTGGGCAACAAGAGGAAAAACAAAAAGCCTTTCGGAGGCGGCGATGGATATTAATCAGGCTGCGCGGATGATCGAATGGTTGGATGAGGAGAGGCGGCGCGACAAAGCGACGATTGCGACGCTGGAGGAGCGCCTGGCCCAACAGCAAGAGACAATAACCGCGCTGAACAAACGCCTGGGCAGCCTGGAATCGGACCAGACGGTGATGAAAAGCCAGTTTACACCATCTGGCCGCGAGGCGGAAATGCTGGAACAACTGCGCCGCGAGATGCAGCAGTTGTTAGAAAAGCAGGAAGCGAAACGGCTGACGGCGGAGCGGGAAGCCGAACGCCGGCTGGAACTGAGCCGTGAAAGCCTGCTGCGTTCCATCCGTGAACAGACCGAGCGGGTAGAAAAACTGGAACGCCAAGCCAGCGAACTGCCGTCGTATCAGGTGGAGCGCGGGCGCATGGCCGATGCGGTTGCCACACTCCAGCAGCGGGTGGACGATCTGTTTAAGAAGGTTGAGGAGCCGGATCGCCGCCTGGCTTTTCTGGAGGAGCAGCGCCGCCAGGATGCCCGGCGTATTTCCGAAACGCAGTCCGAGATGCCGGAAGTTCAAAAGCAGATTGACAGCATCCGCCCCAAATTGCAGCTTCTGGAGGAATTGGCGCTGCGTACCGAGCGAAAGGTGCAGGAAATCCAGAATGCCGAACGCGACCGCCGCGACCAGATTCAGCAGTTTATAGACCAGCAGACATTGGTGCTTCAGCAGCGCGACCAGCAGGTGTCCGAACTGATGAAACGCTTCGGCGAGCAGGACAGCATCATGCAGCGCAACATCGAGCGGTTTGAGGTGTGGGCTGAAGCCTATCGCAGCATGAAAAAGATCATTGACGATTTTGAGCGCATCGGCGACCGGCTGGAACGGCGCATCAACGAAGTGGCCGAAATGCAGCGTTTGAGCGAAGAACGCTTCCGCCAGGAATGGAACGACTGGACGGCGGACGACCAGAAACGCTGGAAGCAGTTCACGCTTTCCAACGACGAAGTGTGGCGCAGCCACGACAAAGAGTTTGACCGTTTCGTGCAGCGTATCTCCGAACTGGAGGCCATGTTCCCGCCCATCCAGGACAGCCTGAACCGGCTGTGGAGCCTGGAACGGGAGCGCGCGCAGTTGTACCGCGAGCGGTATCAGGCGCTCTTGATGGAATACGATACTGGGCCCAAAACGCCCCCGGCAAAACTGAACGGCCCGACCGGCAACGGCGGCGGCATAAACGGCTTGTAACGCGGAACGGGTTTTTATGCGCGTCGTCGGTACTGCCGGACACGTAGATCACGGCAAATCCACCCTGGTGCGGGCGCTGACCGGCATAAACCCCGACCGGCTGGCCGAGGAAAAAGCCCGCGAAATGACCATTGACCTGGGTTTTGCGTGGTTTGATCTGCCGGATGGTCAGACGGTCGGTATCGTGGACGTACCCGGCCACCGCGATTTCATCGAAAATATGCTGGCCGGGGTGGGCGGCATTGATGCCGTCATGCTGGTGATCGCTGCCGACGAAGGCGTGATGCCCCAGACGCGCGAACATCTGGCGATTCTTGATCTGCTGAATGTGACTCGCGGGCTGGTCGTCCTCTCAAAAAGCGATCTGGTAGATGACCCTGAATGGCTGGAACTGGTTGCGCGGGACATCGGCGAAACGCTGGCCGGGACGGCGCTGGCCGGCGCGGAAATTGTGCCGGTATCCGCCCGCATCGGAGCGGGACTGCCGGAACTGGTGGAGCGGCTGGCTGCCCTGCTGGAGCAGATGCCGCCGCGCGCCGATGCCGGCAGCGCGCGCCTGCCGATAGACCGGGTGTTTACGATCAGCGGGTTCGGCACGGTCGTCACCGGCACGCTGCTGGGCGGCTGGCTGCGGGTGGGTGACGAGGTGGAAATCCAGCCGAACGGTCTGCGAGGGCGTATTCGCGGCTTGCAGCGGTACAAACAACCGGTCGAAGCGGCTGAACCAGGCAGCCGGGTGGCCGTGAATATCACGGGCATCGAAAAAAAAGCCCTCGCGCGCGGCAGCGTACTGTCCCATCCCAGCCAGCTTCAGCCCTCCCTGCTGGTGGACGCGCGCGTGCGGTATCTCAAAGACGCCGGACGCCCGTTGAAACATAATGCCCAGGTGAAATTTTTCTCCGGCGCAGCAGAGTCAATAGCCCACGTTCGCCTGCTGGATGCCGAGGAACTGCCGCCGGGTGCAGAAGGCTGGCTGCAAATTCGGCTGGAAAACCCGCTGACGCTGTCCCAGGGCGACCGTTTTATCCTGCGTTATCCGTCGCCTCCACAGACAATAGGTGGCGGCCTCATCGTCAATGCCCACCCTGGCCGACGCTGGAAACGCTTTCAGCCGGATGTCATCGCCGCCCTGGTAACACGGCTGTCCGGGACGCCGGCTGAACGAGTGGCGCAGGCGGCGCGGCAGCCGGAAAAACGCCCGGCGCTGCAAAAACAGCTTGGTTACGAGGCGCGGGATTTCGAGGCGGCGGTATCAGAAGGGCTGGCCGAAGGGCTGCTGGTGGAACTACCGGGGGGCGAACTGCTGGCGCGCGCCAGTTGGGAACAGATGAAACGCCGGATGCACGACGAACTGGACGCTTTCCACCGCGCCGAGCCGCTGCGTCCCGGCATGTCGCGGGAAGAACTACGCAGCCGCCTGGGGTTGAAGGGCGCTGCGCTGAACGCGCTGCTGGCGATGCAGGATGAAATCGTGGTCGAAAATGACCGTGTGCGACTGTCCGGCCATCAAGTGCGCTTCAGCGCAGCGCAGGCGGCGCGTATTCGGGCGCTTGGGGAAAAAATGGCCGCCGCGCCTTATACGCCGCCCTCATTTGCTGAGGCCGCCGAGATGGTCGGCCAGGATATTTTATACGCGCTGATCGAAATAGGGGACATCGTGCAGGTACAGGACGATGTGATCTTCAGCCGGGCGGCATATGACGAGATGCTGCGCGCCGCCCTGGAGATGATTGATGCCGAAGGCAGCGTGAGCGCCGCCGGCCTGCGCGACCGGTTTAATACCACACGAAAATATGCCATCGGCCTGCTGGAGTACCTCGACGCCGTCGGCGTCACCCGGCGCGTCGGTGACGCGCGCGTGCGCGGCCACCGCAGTCGTTAGTGCTGGGCCGCTTTTGTGTCCAGCGGTTCTTCAACCGAGGATGACTGGTCTACTGCCGTCCGCTGAATAAACGCGCCGAGCGAGCGCAGTTTTTCGTCCACGCGCGCGTATCCCCGGTCAATTTGCTGGATGTTGAAGATGTGCGTTTCGCCTTTGGCGGCCAGCGCCGCCAGCAGCATCGCCATGCCGGCGCGAATGTCGGGGCTGGTCATGTTGGCGAGGCCGGTCAGGGCGGTTGGCCCCTGCACCAGCACGCGATGCGGATCGCAGAGGGTGATGCGCGCGCCCATTCGCACCAGTTTGTCGGTGAAAAAAAAGCGGCTTTCATACATCCAGTCGTGGAACAATACTGCCCCGGCGCTCTGGGTGGCGATCACCAGCGCAATGCTCATCAGATCGGCGGGGAAGGCCGGCCAGGGCTGCGCTTTGATGATCGGAATCCGGTTGCCCAGGTCTTGCACGACGGTCAAGGGCTGGCTTTCCGGGACGTAAATATCCTGGCCGTGTGTTTCCCAGGTCACACCCAGGCGGCCAAGCGTATGTTCCACGATGTCCATGTGTTCGGGGTCAGCCTCTCTAATCCACAGTTCGCCGCCGGTTAAAACCGCTGCGCCGATGAAACTGCCGACTTCGATGTAATCTGCACCTACCCGGAATTCGCCGCCGTGCAGCCGTTCCACGCCCGTAATCACCAGCCGGTTCGTGCCGATGCCTTCGATCAGCGCGCCCATGCCGTTGAGCATGTGGCACAGGTTTTGAATGTGCGGCTCGCAGGCGGCGTTACGGATGATGGTCGTGCCGGAGGCCAGGACGGCGGCCATGAGCGCGTTTTCGGTGGCGGTTACGCTGGCTTCATACAGCAGAATATCCGCGCCTTTTAATTTATCCGCCCGCATGTACAGCGCGCCGCCGGCCTGCTCGATGCGCGCGCCCAGCTTTTGCAGGGCCAGTACGTGGGCGTCCAGGCGGCGCTCGCCGATGCTGTCGCCGCCGGGCAGCGGCAGGGTGATCTGGCCGCAGCGCCCAAGCAGCGGCCCGGCCAGCACGATGCTGGCGCGGGTTTTTTGCCCCAGCGCCGGGTCTATGGTCGTGCTGGCGACCTGTTTGGCTTCGACACGGACGGTTTCTGCTGCCGATGCATCAACCGCCGCTCCCAACTGACGGAGGATGTCCAGCGTCACGCGCACATCGCCGATGTCCGGCACGTTGTTGAGGACTACCGGCTCTTCGGTAAGCAAACAGGCGGGCAGCATCTTGAGCGCCGCGTTTTTGTTGCCGCCGGCTTTGATCGCGCCGGCAAGCCGATGGCCGCCTTCGATGATGAACTGCTGCATGGTTTTAACCCATCTCCAGGATGACCGAATCGCCGGTGGTCAGGTTAAGCCGGCTGGCGGCGCTGCCCTGGTTCACTGCGATCTCCAGATAACCGCTGCTGCCGATCAATGCCAGAGGTTCGCCGGGCGCGACCTCGCTGTAGGTGTGGCGGATACCTGCCAGCGAGAACCCTTTTACCTGGATGGTCACGGCGGGGGCAAAAGTCCGCACCGGATAGCGCCGTTCGCCTTCGGTGAAGGGCGGGATGAGGTAAAGGCCATCGGTCGCGGCGCGGCGCAGCTCACCGATGCTGGTGACGGCGTTGCCGAAGCGGTCAATGTGGAGAATCTCGCCGGTGATGACGCTGCCGGCGATCTCCAGGTACGGGGGCGGGATGCGGTAAAAATTCTCGAACGGCTGCCCAAGCTCTGCCAGCGGGACGCCGGCGGCCAGATGCGCGGCTGTGGGGGCGAAGATGTCCCGCCCGTGAAACGTGCCGCTGACCGCCGACAGCCAGTAGGCCGGATTGCTGAGTTCAACGATTTGCGCATCCAGGTGTTCCGTCACTGCGTAGGATAGGACGCCGTTATCCGGGCCGATGAAATAATAATCGCCGGCCAGTGCCGCCAGCGGCTTTCGGATGCTGCCCACGCCGGGATCAACAACCACCAGAAAAATTGTGCCGGGGGCAAAATAACGGTGGCAGGTGAGCAAGGTGAAAGCGCCCTGGCGGACGTTCTGCGGCTGGATGGAATGAGTGATGTCAACAAAATGGGCATCCGGGGCGATACGCAGCATGACGGCCTTCATCATGCCCACGTAGGCGTCCCGCATCCCGAAATCGGTTAAAAGGGCGATTGTTTGAGGCACCGGCAGGTTTCCTTATACACTCAACAGGTTTATTGTAGCGTTCTGCGGGTGGTTGACAACCACCTGTCTGGCCGTTATACTCGGCAATATTGGCAGCGAGGTTGTAACCGGTGTTTCATCATCACGCTAAAAACGGAAACCGCCTGGTGTTGGTGTAATCCTCCACGCTGTTTTGCTGTTGGTCGAATTCCCCGCACCGAGCGGGGTTTTTGTTTTCAGGATGGGTGTATATGCTGGCGGTTGTGGATTACGGCGCGGGGAACCTGCGAAGCGTGCTGCACGCGCTCAAACATCTGGGTGTGGAGCGGATGCAGCTTGCGCGCGAACCGGGCGACCTGCGCGGCGCGGACAAAATCATCCTGCCGGGTGTGGGGGCATTCGGCGCGGGGATGCAGCAAATCCGCAAGCAGGGGCTTATCGAGCCGCTAAAGGATGCAATTCACAGCGGCACACCCTACCTGGGAATCTGCCTGGGGATGCAGTTTTTGTTCGAGTACAGCGACGAAATGGGGATGCACGAGGGGTTGGGGCTGCTGCCGGGTTACGTGACGCGCTTTCCCGATGATATGGGGCTGAAAGTGCCGCACATGGGCTGGAATCAACTGGTTTTGCGGCGGCCTTCGGCGCTGCTGGACGGCGTGGAATCGAACAGCTACGCCTACTTCGTTCACAGTTATTACTGCGCGGCGGCTGACCCGGCGGATACAGTTGTCACGGTTGATTACGGCCTGCCGTTCACGGCGGCGGTGCAGCGGGGCAACCTCTACGGCGTGCAGTTCCACCCGGAAAAAAGCCAGCGCGTGGGGCTGCAAATTCTGGCGAATTTTTTGAAGGCGGCGGCATGATTATTTATCCGGCGATTGACATACGCGGCGGCAGAGTCGTGCGTTTGAAAGAGGGCGACCCGGCGCGGCAGACGGTTTTCGGCGACGACCCGCTGGCGACGGCGCGATTGTGGATGGAGGCCGGCGCGGCCTGGATTCACATGGTCAACCTGGACGGGGCGTTTTCCGAAGCCAACGATAACCTGCGGATTGTCGAGGCGGTCGCCCGGTTGGGCGTGCGGGTGCAGTTCGGCGGCGGGCTGCGGCAGATGGATGATCTGGCGCGCGCGTTCGAGGCCGGGGTTTCCCGCGTTGTATTGGGAACGGCAGCCGTCCAGCAGCCGGTGATGGTCGCGCAGGCGGTCGAACAATGGGGGGCGGAGCGCGTTTGCGTGGGGCTGGACGCGCGGGATGGGCGCATCGCCACGCACGGCTGGCAGCAGATGGCCGATCTGACGCCGGTCGAACTGGGGCGGCAGATGGCGGCGTTGGGCGTTCGCCACGCGCTGTATACGGACGTGAGTCGGGACGGCGGATTACAGGGGGTTAACGTTGGCGGGACGGCGCGGCTGGCGCAGGCCACCGGCTTGCAGGTGATCGCGTCCGGCGGGGTGCGCGCGCTGGATGATATACGGGCGCTGGCGGCAACCGGTATGGTGGCCGGGGCGATCATCGGTATGGCGCTGTATGAAAAACGGTTTACGCTGCAAGAGGCGCTTACGCTGGCGGGAGGCGTAGATGCTGGCTAAACGAATCATTCCCTGTCTGGATGTGATGAACGGGCGCGTGGTGAAGGGCATTAACTTCGTCAACCTGCGCGACGCGGGCGACCCGGTGGAACAGGCCGCCGTTTACGACCGCGAAGGGGCGGACGAACTGGTTTTCCTGGACATCACCGCCTCGCACGAAAATCGCGGTACGGTGCTGGACATGGTGCGCCGGGTGGCGGACAGCGTGTTCATCCCGTTTTGTGTGGGCGGCGGCATCCGCACCATAGATGACATTCGCGCTACGCTGCTGGCCGGGGCGGATAAAGTGTCCATCAACAGCGCCGCTGTTAAAACCCCCGACTTGATTAACCAGGGCGCATGGGCGTTCGGCAGCCAGTGTATTGTGGTGGCGATTGACCCGAAGTGGGTGAACGGCAGATGGACGGTACACATCAACGGAGGCCGCGTGCCGACCGATAAAGAAGCCGTCGCCTGGGCGCGCGAGGTGGAAGACCGGGGCGCGGGCGAAATCCTGCTGACGAGCATGGATCGAGATGGCACAAAAGCCGGCTATCACATCGAACTGACACGGGCGGTCGCGGAAGCCGTTTCGATTCCGGTGATTGCGTCCGGCGGCGCGGGCAGTATGGCGCATTTTTACGAGGCGCTGGCGGATGGGCGCGCCGACGCGGCATTGGCAGCCACGCTGTTTCATTATAACGAAGTTCGCATCGGCGATCTGAAACGCTATTTAATCGAACGCGGTGTGCCGGTGCGCCCGGTCGAGGCGGGGGCAGCATGACTTTTGACCAGATCAAGTGGGATGAACGCGGCCTCGTCCCGGCGGTGGTGCAGGACGCGGCAACGCGGCAGGTTTTGATGGTGGCTTACATGAACGCCGAGTCGCTGCGCCGCACACTGGAAACCGGCGAAACGGTGTTCTGGAGCCGCAGCCGGGGCGAACTGTGGCACAAAGGCGCGACATCGGGCAATGTTCAGCGCGTGCAGGCGGTTTATGTGGACTGCGACGGCGATACGCTGCTGGTGCTGGTGCATCCGGCAGGCCCGGCCTGCCATACCGGGGAAGTGTCGTGTTTTTACCGGCAGTTACAGCCCTCACCCTAAATTCTTCTCCCTCAGGGCGAGGGGCCTGCGTTTAAAGCGGTTTCCTCAATCAGGATGATTTTATGGCCGATATGTTGAATGAACTCGAAAGCATTATCCGCGACCGGCAGACGAACGCGCCGGCCGGCAGTTACACGGCCAGCCTGTTTAACGCCGGGGTGAACAAAATCGCCCAGAAGGTCGGCGAGGAGGCGGTCGAAGTCATCGTCGCGGCGCTGGGACAGGGGAGAGCAGAACAGATCGGTGAACTGTCCGACCTGTTCTACCACACCCTGGTGCTGATGGCGCAGCTTGATATTTCGCTGGACGATGTGCGCGCCGAACTGGCAAAACGTCACGGGCGCGCATCCTGATCGAAAACAGAAGCGTATTTAGGCTGCCCACAGCGCGCGCAGGAATTTGATTTTCTCCAATGTCTGATAACTCTCGCCGCCTTCGTGGTGGTTGTAGCGCCAGACTCGTATATCCTTCTCACCGGCGTAGTGGTTGTAGGCCGCGTAGACGGTCGAAGGCGGGCAGATTTCGTCCATCAGGCCAACCGAAAAGAGCGCCCGCGCCCTGGCCCGCGCGGCGAAGTTCAGGCCGTCGAAATAGGCCAGTGTGTTAAACACGGCGTCCACTTTGTCGCGGTGAATCTGGCAGTAGCGGGCGATTTCCTGGTAGGGATGCGACTCTACGATTTCGGTGGCGCGGCGGTAGTGGCACAAAAACGGCACATCCGGCAGCGCGGCGGCACGGCGACGCGACCGCTGCCGTCCGCCGCATCGCGGTCCGCGCTGCCGCTGCCGTGCGCGATCCAGGTGCCGGAACA
>QUBZ01000203.1 GCA_014338005.1 Chloroflexota bacterium
CGCCACCGTCATCACCGGCCAGCTGAACGTGCGCGCCGCGCCCAATCCCCTCACCGGCGCGATTCTGACGCGCATCAACCTGGGCGAAACGTATCCGGTAGTCGGGCGCAACGCCGCTTCAACCTGGCTTCAGCTCAATGTGAACGGTCTCATCGGCTGGGTGAATGCCCGCTACGTGGCCGCGTCCAACCTGGCGAACGTGCCAATAACCGGGTAGCGCCGGCGAAAAATCACCGGTGAAACCTGTAGGGGAGCGCCCGTGTGCGCTCCCCGGCATAATCACTTGGGGAGCGCCCCGCCTCTTTTCCCCACCTTTTAACCGCCCCTATATAACGAACCGTAGCTGCGTTATAATCGCGCGGCGATTAAGCCCAGGCTCAGCAAACGCTGATGCATTTCTTATGTGCCGGCGTTAGTCTTTCACCTCGGATTCTCGACCCAATGCAGGGGAGGGGAAGATATGATCGAAGTCCAGAATTTAACCAAACGTTATGGCGCTGTTCCCGCAGTAGATAATATTTCCTTCACCGCCCATCCCGGCCAGGTGACCGGCTTTCTGGGGCCGAACGGCGCGGGTAAAACCACCACCATGCGGATGCTGACCGGCTATATGCCGCCCACTTCCGGCAGGGCGCTGGTGGCCGGCTACGATGTTTTTGAGCAAAGCCTGGAAGTCCGCAGGCGTGTCGGCTACCTGCCGGAAAATGTGCCGCTGTACCGCGACATGACCGCGCTGGGCTATCTGATGTATATAGGCGAAATTCGCGGCATCCCCAACCGCCGCGACAAAGCCTATGAGGTGCTGGAGCAGGTGAAGCTGGCCGACCGCGCCAACAGCCGCATCCGCACCCTCTCCAAAGGGATGCGGCAGCGCGTGGGGCTGGCGCAGGCGCTTTTGCACGACCCCGAAGTGCTGATTTTGGACGAGCCGACCATCGGCCTCGACCCGCTGCAAGTGCTGGAACTGCGCGAACTGGTGCGCGAACTGGGTAAAAACCACACTGTTCTGTTCAGCACGCACATCCTGTCAGAAGCCGAGCAGGTCTGTGACAGCGTGGTGATTATCCATCGCGGCACGATTGTGGCCCAGGGATCGCCGAGCGAACTCCGCAGCACGCTGGAGCGCGGCGGGCGTGTGTTCGTGCGGACGAACGCCCCGGCGGAAACGGCGCTGCCCCGGCTGCAACAACTCGCCCAGGTCGCCCAGGTAGAGGCCGGTCTGGATGGCGTCATCATCACGCCTGCCGACCCGAACGCCGACCCGCGCCCGGCCATCGCCCGCGCGGTGCTGGAAAACGGTTGGGATTTAATCGAACTGCGCCCGCTGGCGGTGAACCTGGAAGAAATCTTCCTGGAGCTGACGCGCGCGCCCGAAGCGGCGGCTGAAGCCGAACCAACACCGGAAAGTGAGGTCGTAGCATGAGCGCCATTTTCGCCGTCTTTAAACGCGAACTCGCGCTGTACTTCCGTTCGCCCATTGCCTACGCGGTGGCTTTTGCCATGCTGTTGTTCCTGGGCATTTTGTTTAACGGCAATCTCGCCCAATCGGTAGCTTTTAACGTCAGCGTCGCCCAGCAGGGCGGCGGCGGCGTCACCGCCAGCGACCTGAACCTGGCCCCGGCGCTGATTACCTTTCTGATGTTTTTGATCGGGCCGCTGCTGACCATGCGCCTGCTGGCCGAAGAGGCCCGCGAAGGCACAATTGAAGTGCTGATGACCCTGCCGATGAACGAGGCGCAGTTTATCATCGGCAAGTTCCTGGCCGTCTGGTCGTATTATACGGTGCTGCTGCTGCTGACGGTCATTTACCACCTCATTTTAACGCTGGTGGGTGTGCCGGATGCCGGTGTAGCCTTCGGCGCATACCTGGGCGCGTGGTTATACGGCGGCGCGGTGCTGGCCATTTGTATGATCTGGTCGGCGGTGACGGAAGATCAGATCGTGGCGGCTTTCCTGAGCGCGGCGACGGTGCTGGTGCTGTACCTGGCCGAAGTAGCCGCCGTGTCGCTGACCGGCAGCCCCACCCTGGCGAACGCAGCCGGTTTCGTGCGCGAACTGGGCTTGCAGGCGCATTTTGGCGCCACGCTGGCGAACGGCATCATCCGGGCTGAAGACATCGCGTATTTTGTGCTGATGATGATCGGCGCGCTGTTTATCACCACGCGCATCGTGGAAACTCGGCGCTGGAGGGCGTAACCATGACCGACCAGACTCCCAAAATGGACGAACAGGAAGCTTTTATCCCCCCCTATTACATGCTGATTTTAGCGGTGGCCGGGCTGGTCGTGGCGCTGGCGGTGCTGGTCACACAGCCGACCTTCACGGTTGTCGGTTGGGGCGCGCTGGGCATCGGCGCGCTGGCGCTGGTGGCCTGGGTCTTGATGGCCCCCGACCAGGCGAAAGCGGTTATCACCGGGCGCACGGCGCGTTTTGGCGGCACAAGCCTGGTGGTGACGGCAGTTTTTATCGTGGCGCTAATCGCCATCTACGTCTTCATTCGCGGCCAGAACTGGCGTGCTGACCTGACCGAACGCGACACCTTCTCGCTGACGACCGAGTCGCGGCAGGCCATCGCCGGCATTGGGGCCGACCCGAATCTGCCGTCGGTCAAGCTGCTGGCGTTTTACGGCGCGTCCCAGGCCGGGCGGCGCGACCAGGATACGCTGCTGTTTGACGATTATGCCCAGACCAGCGCCGGCAAAATCAGGTGGTGCAGCCGGTCTAGCAGCGACCCATCGCCAATATCGTACATCCCACTCAGCGGCACCAGGCCCAGATAGCCGCCCAGGAAAATGAGCAGCAACAAGCCCAGCCACCAATCGGGCACGGTATTGATCAGCACAGTTGTGATACGAATGAAATGGTCGGGGAGACGGCCCCGGTTGAGCGAGGCCACAATCCCCAGGGGAACTCCAATCACCATACCCAAAACCAGGCTGGCGAGAGCGAG
>QUBZ01000204.1 GCA_014338005.1 Chloroflexota bacterium
GGCAGCAGCAGCAGCGCCGCCAGCAGCAGCCAGGGCCAGATAGGCGTCGAGGTGCTGCGCGCCGCCAGATTGTGGGTGAAAACGCCCGCCGGATCGTCCAGCAGGGAGCGCCCGCCGGTCAGCGCGGCCAGGCTGTTCAGCAGCAGCTCGCCGTCGGCACGCCCGCCGCGCAGGTCATATTCCGCCGAGTAGCCCATCACCCAACCGGTCGTTTGGTCAAACGTGAGCGATTCATCCCCCGGCGCGCCCTCGCCCTGGATATGCAGGATATACGCACCCTCATCTGCCGGGGTAAACACCGCCTCATAGCGCCCCGGCGCGACCTGCCGCAGCGGCATAACGGCTGCCTGCGACTGCGGATCAATCAGCGACAGGTGCAAATTCAGGCTGTTGAGGAACGCGCCATCCGCGCTGCGCGCGTCCACTACCAGCCGCGCCTGCTCACCTTCCATCACCACGCGGGTTTCCAGGTTGCCTTCGGCGCTTTCGGTAATCGTCCAGCGCACAGCCTGGCTCCAGAAGCGCACGAAATCCGCCCAGCTTACCCAGTTCGCGCCCCAACGGGCGGTGGCGTCGCTGGTAAAAGCGACCGCCCGCCCCAGGCCGTACTGCCACCCCGCCAGCACCGGGTCGCTGAAGGGCTGCGGCGTGCGTAAGATCACCCGCGCGGTTTGTTTGGGCGTGGTCGCCACGTAACCCAGCAGCGGCGGCGCGGCGCTGATGCCGTCCATGATCGGGCTGGAAGCCGTCAGCACCGGCGTGAACGGCTCTTCGAGGATGTACGAGCGGGTCGCCAGCACCGTTTCGACGGTAAAAATGGTCGGAATCTGGTCGGCGCGGGTGACGATATGGTAATTGCCGCCGCCGGCTTCGGCCATATTCCGCAAAAAACCGGCTGCCCCCACGCCGATGGCGATAGTCGAGGTGGTGACGCCGCTCTCGCTGTTCAGCCGCCGCGCCAAGTCAATCAACCCGCTGGCATTTGATCCGCCGTCCGTCAGCAGGATGATATGCTTCCGGTCGGATGGGTCGGTGACGATGGTTTCCGCCGTCAGATTCATGCCCGCCAGGATGTCCGTCCCGCCGCCGGCGCGCAGCGAAGCCACCAGCCGCTGGAGCGAAAGGCGGTCGCGCACGTCCTGAATTTCGGCAATCCAGTAGCCCTGGGTATCAAACGACATCACCCCGGCGCGGTCGGTGGGCTGCAAAAAATCAATCGAACGGATGATGGCCTCTTTCGCCAGTTCGATATTGGGGATGCCGTCCGACCCCGGCACGCCCATACTGCCGGAGCGGTCAATCAGGTAAACGATGGTGAGCTGTGGCAGACGCTGCTGGTCGCGCACCTGCATATCCAGCGGCAGCGTTTCCTCCAGCGGCGTCTGGAAATACCCGCCGGGGCCGTAAGCGTTCGGCCCGCCGACCGCCACCAGACCGCCGCCCAGGTCGCGCACGTAACTCTGCAGCGCGCGCTGGCGGGCGGGCGAAAGCCGTGTCGCCGGCACATCGGCCAGCACGATGCTGTCGTACTGCGCCAGCGGAACCAGCCCCACCGGAAGCTGCTCCGGCGCGGCCACTTCGACCTCCAGCCCGGCTTCTTCCAATGCCGGCTGAAGATAACGCGCTTCTTCCGGCGCGCCGTTCAAGATCAGCACGCGCGGCGGGCCGACCACCCGCGTGAAGGCCGACAGCGAATTGTTCTGGTAAAAATTGTCACCGTCGCGGGGGTCTACCTGCACCCGAAAATCGCGGAAGCCGGCCCCCGCGCCTTCCAGCGGCAGGGTGAAGTTGTTCGCCCCTGGGCGCAGGTTGACGGTTTCCTGGTGAAAAATCGCGCCGGACTGCAAAACGGTGATGGTGGCCGGGGTGGGCGCTTCCGCCTGGATGGTCAGGCTCAGGTCGAACTCCTGCCCGGCGTTGACCGCGCTCGGCACGCGCACGTCCGTCACCTGCACTTCCGGCAGGTCGGCCTGGGGCATAAAACGCGCGTAGCTGATCTCCACGCCGGACGCAGCGGCCAGCTGCGCCGCCGACATCGTATCGCCCACCGTTGGCAGGCCATCGCTGAGGATGACCAGCCGCCGCGCCACATCATCGGGGAACAGCGCCAGCCCCAGGCGGATGGCTTCGGCGATGTCGGTATGGTTGGTGGTGGGGGTGGACTGTAGTTGGCTAACCTCGCGCACGGCGCTGAGGGGGCGCTCCACCAGGGCATTACCGCCGAACTGCACGATTCCGGCCAGATCGTCCGGGCCCATGGCGGCCAGCGCCGCCCGCAGATATTCAAGCTGCGCCTCCCGCGCGGCCTGCCCCAAACTGTCGGAAGCGTCCACCAGGAACACCACCGCCAGCCGGTCTGCCGACTGGACGACCTGCGTCCCGGCCAGCGCCAGCACCAGCAGCAGCAGGATGATAACCCGCAGCGCCAGGCTGAAGCTGTCCCGGCGGCGGCGGAAACGCTGGCGCGGCCATCCCAGGTAGATTGTGAAGGGCAGCGCCACCAGCAGCACCAGCGCGAGAGGAGTCGAAAAGCTCATCGTTTTACTCTAAACACTCCAACACCAACAGCATAACGCAGGGGCAGCCACACCCCCAACCCCCTCTTTATTCATATCAAACCCTTACGCCTGAGTTCCTTGTCCAGCTTATCAAAGCCTTGTTGTTCGTCATGTGTGAAGTCAATATACGGTATTCCCGCCGTTACCAGCGTCGGCCCCATCGCACGCGCCATGAGCAAAAAAACGGGTGTGCCGATTTCTTCCGAAAACAAATATTCCTTTGCCGCCCATTGAGACTTTTTCCAATCTGGCGAAAGCACACTTAATGTCGCTGAAGCATCCTTAATAACTGTGTAGTGACCCCAAAAAGTTGGACACCAAATCGGCTTAGCTTATTTTAACACCGGTACAGGCTGGTTGGCCCACCAGTCCGCTTCATATTCGGCAGG
>QUBZ01000072.1 GCA_014338005.1 Chloroflexota bacterium
GCTACATTGCCTTGTGTGAATTCCGTCGTAATCTGAAGCGCGTCTCGCCCGCTTTCATTGCTGATTTGGTTGCCTTTCACTCTTTTTACCCATGAGCCATTCCCGGTTGAACTTCAGTCCCGCCTGGATGAACGCCCCATCCTGGTGCTGCCGTTTGGCACGATTGAATGGCACAGCCACCATCTGCCGCTGGGGCTGGACGGCATCGTGGCCGAGGGGTTGGGCGAGCGCATCGCGGAGCTGTCCGGCGCGGTGCTGGCCCCGGTATCCTACTGGGCGGCGGGCGGCGTGCCGTACCCCTACACGCTCAACCTGCCCGCCCAGGTGATCGAGCCGCTGCTGGTGGCGATTTTCGAGCAGTTTGCGGCGATGGGTTTTCGCGTCATCGTCGGGTTTACCGGCCACTTCGGGCTGGAGCAAACGCTGGCGCTCAAACGCGCGGCGCTGGCGGTGATGGGCCGGTCGCCCGTTACTATCCTGCCGCTGGCCGAATATGACCTGACCACCGACGCCGGCTATACCGGCGACCACGCCGCCGTTGGCGAAACGTCGCTGCTGTGGGCATTACGCCCCGATCTGGTGCGGCTGGAGGCCGTCCCGGCCGACCAACCGCTGGACGGCGTTCTGGGGGTGGACCCACGCGGTAAGGCCGGCCCGGAACAGGGGCGCATCTGGTTCGAGGCCATCGCATCCCGCGCCGCCGAAGTGGCCGGGCGGCTGCTGGCGGCCACCACGCCGGTCGAACGGGCAGCTTTCATCGAGGCGCTGGCGGCAGGCGTGCGCGTGCTGGAAAAAATCGCGGCGCAGCGCCAGCTTTTGCCGAAAGCGGCTGTGCCTTCCATCACCACCCCGGCTTACCTGGCCTGCTGCCAGGCTATCTACCGGGGCGACTACCGCGCCGCTAAAACACATGCCGAGAAAAAACTGGCCGACCTGAGCGCCTGATGCCGGTCAAAACCACAGTTTTAGAGAAGGCTTAGAGAACTCGTCAATAGCTGGTCAAAATATTGACGAATTGTCCTCAATCTGCCTATAATGAACCTGTAACAACGAGGTCTTATGGCAGATTCTTCCGCTCAGGTTATTGTCATCGGCGCTGGAATCGGTGGTTTGACGACCGCCGCCCTGTTGGCACAGGCCGGGTACCGGGTCACGGTTCTGGAAGCGCAGACCTACCCCGGCGGCTGCGCCGGCACATTCACCCACCAGGGCTACCGCTTCGATGCCGGGGCGACGGTCGCCGGCGGCTTTCAAGCGCGCGGCCCGCACCAAATTGTGGGCGAGCGGCTGGACATCACCTGGCCGGTGCGCCGCCACGAACCGGCCTGGGTGGTTCACCTGCCGGGTCGCCGGATCGCCCTGACGGAAGATTATGCCGATGTGCTGCGGCACTTCCCGGCCAGCGACGGCTTCTGGAAGGCGCAGTCTCGAATCGCCGATCTGGGCTGGTCGCTTTCGGCACAGGGCCTGCCCTGGCCCCCGACCGGCCATCAAGACATCCTTAAGCTGGCCCGTGTTGGTCTGTTGAACCTACCCCAAGATTTGCTTCTCCTCCCAATGGCATTTCGGTCAACTAACCAGTGGTTGCAGCAGCACGGGCTGGCCCAGGATGTCGCTTTTACGCGCTTTATTGACGCGCAGCTTTTGATTTCCGCCCAGACGACCGCCCGCCATGCCAACGCGCTCTACAGCGCCACCGCGCTCGATCTGGCGCGCCAGGGTGTTTATCACGTCCGGGGCGGCATGGGCGGGCTGGCAGAAACGCTGGTCAGCCATATAAAGGTGCTGGGTGGGCAAATCCTGTACCGCCGCCGAGTGACGAAGATTCACGTTGAAGGTGGGCGTGTGACCGGCCTCACCGTTCGTGAAGGGAGGCGCACCAGACATGACGAACGGCTGCCCGTCAATTTTGTGGTGGCGAACCTCACGCCCTGGTCGCTGGACGCGCTGTTGGGCGAGAGCAGCCCGCGCCGCCTGCGCCGGGAAGCCAGCCGCCGCCAGGCCGGTTGGGGCGCGTTCGCGCTGCACGTTGGCCTGGACGCCGCTTTGATACCGGCGAACTGGCCCGACCATCACCAGATCATCACCGAGATGGACGGCCCGCTGGGCGAAGGGCGCAGCATCTTCATTTCGCTTTCGCCCGCCTGGGACGATACCCGCGCTCCTGCCGGACGCCGCGCCGCCACCATCACCACCCATACGGCGGTGCAGCCCTGGTGGGACGCGCTGGAACGCGACCTCCAGGCGTATCAGGCACGCAAGCAGGAATATACCGAGCGTATGTTGAGCGCCATCGAAAACGCCTTGCCCGGCTTCCGGTCGAGCATCCGGCTGCTGCTGCCGGGCAGCCCGGTGACATACCAATTTTATACCGACCGGCATCGGGGTATGGTCGGCGGCCTGCCGCAAACGTCTCTGCTGGCCGCACGGGGGCCGCGCACCGGCATCCCCAACCTGCGGCTGGTGGGCGACTCGATTTTTCCCGGCCAGTCTACGGCGGGTGTCACGCTGGGGGCGCTGCGTGTGGCGGCGGACGTACAGCGGGCGCTGCCGGCAGGTCGTGGCAGCCGGATTTTTACGCTGCGCGCGCGTTCCGAGTCCGGCATCTGACAGCCTGATCTATCCCTAACATTTACGAGGTTTAAACCGATGGCAGCACCGGTTATCCACTGGTTTCGCCGCGATTTACGTCTGGCCGATAACCTGGCGCTGGCCGCTGCCGCCCGCTCCGGCGCGCCGGTCATCCCGGTGTTCATCTTCGATCCGGCCATCCTGCGCGGGCGTTACTTCAGCCTGCCGCGCCTGGTGTGGCTGACGAAGGCGCTGGCGTCGCTGGATGCTCGTCTGGGCCGGCAGGACGCGCGTTTGCTCATCCGGCATGGCAGCCCGCACCGTGTGCTGACGGAACTGGCCGGGCAGACCGGCGCAGCGGCAGTTTATCTGAACCGGGATTACACGCCCTATGCCCTTCGCCGCGACGAGAACATCCAACGGACGCTGAACATCCCGGTTTATACTTTTGATGACGGCCTGCTGCACCCGCCCGGAGATGTCCTCAAACCCGACCAAACACCCTACACCGTCTTTACGCCCTTTAAAAAGCAGTGGCTGGCGCTGGAAAAAACGCCCTCGGTCGGCGAGCCGCACGGCTGTTTTATGCCGGCAGGCGGCCTGTCCGTACAGTTTGGCGGCGTGCCAACCCTGGCGGCGCTCGGTTTTGGCGGCGACTTTAAAGCGCCAGAAGCCAGCGAATCAGCCGCTTCGAGCCGCCTGGAGGATTTTCTGGCCCAACGCATCGGCAGTTACAGCGCCGGGCGCGACCGGCTGGCCTCCGATCCTGGCGATGATACGCGCGGCGGCTGGTCGTTTATGTCGCCGTACCTGCGCTTCGGCCTGATTTCCCCCCGGCAGGTCTACTGGGCGGCGCGAGAAGCTTACCGCGAGGCCGGCACACCGGAATCGCGCCGGTCGGTCGAACAGTACATCAGTGAATTGATCTGGCGGGAATTTTACGCCCACATCCTGTACCACTACCCGCACGCGCTGGACGGCAGCTTTCGCCCCGAATATGACGCCTTGAAATGGCGAAACGCGCCCGACGACCTGCAAGCCTGGATGGAAGGCCGGACGGGGTATCCGGTGGTAGATGCCGCCATGCGCCAGCTCAAAACAATGGGCTGGATACCCAACCGCGCCCGGATGATCGTCGCCAGCTTTTTGAGCAAAGACCTGCTCATCAACTGGCAGGAAGGCGAGCGATTTTTCATGCAGCGGCTGATTGACGGCGACCCGGCGCAGAACAACGGCGGCTGGCAGTGGACTGCCGGCACCGGGACGGACGCGCAGCCGTATTTCCGCATCTTTAACCCCGTGTCGCAGTCGCAGAAGTTCGACCCCGACGGCGATTACCTCCGGCGCTGGCTGCCGGAACTGCGCGACGTGCCGCCGCCGTTCATCCACGCGCCCTGGACGATGGACAGCCCTCCGCGCGATTACCCGCCGCCCATCGTGGATCACGCCTTCGCGCGCGAGCGGGCGCTGGCGGCATTTGGTGCGGCGCGGCAAAATCAGGGAAATGCGCGATAAAGCGCCAGAAAACTGGGAACAGACAGCTTATGCGAAAACGGCGAATCATCCGGCTGCTCTTTTTTATCCTGCTGATCATTTTGATCGGCCCGCTGCTGCTGCCCCTGCCGCCGGTCGGCGTGGAGGCGGCGCTGCTGGCCGACCCGGACGGTTTTTTCATCACCGTAGACGGCCTTTCGACCTATGTGCTGGCGCGCGGCCCGGAGGATGGCCTGCCGGTGCTGCTGCTGCACGGCTGGGGCGCTTCTACCTTCACCTGGCGCTTTAACCAGGACGCCCTGGCGGAAGCCGGCTACCGCGCCGTCGCTTTCGACCGCCCGCCTTACGGGCTGTCCGCCAAAACCGGCGCGAACATCCCCTACAGACCGTCGGCGCTGGCGGACTTCACCGCCCGCGTGATGGACGAACTCGGCCTGGAAAACGCTATATTGGTCGGCCAGAGCCAGGGCGGCGGCGTGATCGGTTATTTCGCCGTTCGCTACCCGCAGCGGGTGAAGGCGCTGGTTTTTGTGTCCGGGGCGCTGCGGCCCACCGATGACCCGCCCCCGGACGGTCAGGGCGGTGGGCGCGTTACGGGGGCGCTGGGGATGCCGTCTTTCGTCGGCACGCTGCTGGATTTCCCGCCCTTCGCCCGCTGGGCGCAGATCGGGATTCGTGCTTTCATCAAACCGGATTTCGCCGCCAGCATCCTCAAATCAGCCTATTACGACCCGGCTTTTATGACGCCGGAAGCCGCCGAAGGTTACAGCCGCCAGCTTCGGGTGGTGGGCTGGGACGAAGCTCTGCTCAACCAGCTAAGGGGCGGCGTTTTCCAGGCCGACCCGATCACCGCCGAACAGATCGCCTCGTTCACCGCGCCGGTGATGATCGCTTGGGGGCAGGACGACACCTGGGTTCCGATCAGTGTGGGGGAGCGCCTGCGCGAACTGCTGCCGGGGGCCGTATATGTCACCTATCCCAACACCGGCCACCTGCCGCAGGAGGAAGCCGCCGACGCCTTTAACGCCGACCTGCTGGCGTTTTTGCGGCAGGTTGTTGGGCAGCAGCTATAGACTTAAAACAACGCGGCGATAATCTGCGGGTCGAGTGTTTTGCCGCGCTCCCAGGCGCAGCCGTACCGCTCAGGCGGCAGATTATCCTTCAGATGGCCCGGCAGCCCGTACAGCGAAAACACTTTTTCCGCCCAGCACCCCATGCTGGCCGGGCAGTGCAGCGCCAGCGACAGACATTCGGCGGCACGTTCGTACTGGCCGAGGTGCGCCAGCACAGCCGCCGCCGGGACGAGCAGCAGCGCCGTAAGCACCCTTTCCCGAACACGAACCGCCAGCCCAAGCCAGCGGCGGCAAATCTCATGGGATTGGACGAAATCGCCCGCTGCCGCGGCAGCCGCCGCCAGAAAACCGTCGGCATACGTGGCATTGGCATGGTTTCCCAGCAGTGTCGTCGCTTCTAACGCCAGATCAATCCCGGAACGCGCGTCGCCTTCGACCAGGGCAACCGCGCTGAGCATACTCAGGGCGCGCGCCTTTAGCACCTGGGCGTGATACTCCTCCGCCAGCGCCAGCAGTTCCTGAGCGCGCCCGCGCGCCAGGTCGAAATGTCCTTCACGAACAGCCGTCACGCCCATACCCCACGCGCCTATATCCGCCGCATCCAGCCGTTTGCCAAGCTCAAACAGGATTTCCCGCGCCTCACGATGCGACTGGTCGGCGGCAGCGTTGTCACCCCTGGTCGCCAGAGAGGAAGCCTGATTGTACAGCAGCCGGGCAAGGTATATCCGGTTGCCGTTCCGGCGCATCGTCGGGAGTTCGCGGCTGCAAATCGCTTCGGACTGTTCGGCTTTTCCGGCGTAAATCAGCGACACCGCCCAGCCTGAGCTGACCACGCCGCTGTAAAACGAGTCCCCCAGGCTGCGATAAGCATGGTATGCCAGTTCGAACAAGCCGGGCGCGGTATCCCGATTATCCAGCAAGGCGGCTCGCCCACGCTGGTACATACACTGAGCAATATCTTCCGCGCGCTCCTGGCGCAGCGCGATGGCAAACGCCCGCCGCAGCCGGACGCGCCCCTCTGCCGGCGTCTGCCAGCAGCGCGCCAGCAGCCGCCCGTACAGGCTTTCCGCTTTGGTCCGCTCGGCCTGTTCCAGGGTGGTTTGCAGCAGCGCAAACCGATCAGCCGGAAGCCCTTGCAGATCGCAGTACCAGTACAGGCCCTCAAGCGCCCGGTCTAAAATGTCGAAAAGCCCCCGCTCGGACGCCCACAGCCAGGCTGAACGCACATTCTCGAAGTCCGTGTCAATTTCCTTCAACGCTTCCTGCTGGCGCTGGCCTTTGATGTCGGCCTCGCGCTCGATCAGGAAGTTGAGATAGTAGGCGCTGTGGGCATCGCGGACGGCATGGTAAAGATCGGTTTCGCGCAGCTGCGCTTCGGCATACTGGCGCAGCAGTTCGTGAACCGTAAATCGCCCGCCGACATCGCGCATCAGCAGCGATTTACCGGCCAGTTCTTGCAGATCGCGCACTCCGGCGGCGGTCACGGCCTGCGCGGCCTGGCGGGTACACCCGCCCCGAAATACGGCCAGCTTCATAAAGATGGTGCGGAGGCTGGCGGGCAGGCGATCCAGCGTTACTGCGAAAACTGCCCGGATGCTGCGGTGACGTTCCGGCAGGCCCGGCACGCGGTTCTCCAGCAGTTGAATATTCCATTGTATCTGCGCCGCGATTTCTTCCAGGGTCAACACGTCCATCCAGGCTGCCGCCAGCAAAAGGCCCAGCGGCGAGCCGTCCACCAGCCGGCAGATTTGCGCGATATGCCGGTCATCTTCCCCGGTCGGTGAATAGTCCGGGTATAACCGCTGAACCGCCCGCAGGAACAGGCGCGCTGCATCATAATCCGGCGGCGGGCTGTCCTGCGTCGGATAAGGCAGCCCGGTGATCGGCAGCAGTTTTTCCCCTTCCACCTGAAGCGGCTCTCGTGAAGTCACCACGATATGTACAAACGGGCAGGCGGCCAGTTCCACCGCAAAATCTGCCCCATCTAGCAGGTGTTCGTAGTTGTCCAGGACTAAAAGGATTTTCTTTTGCCGGATGAAATCGCTGATCTGCCGGCGTAACGAACGTCCGTCGGCAAGCGCCTGATAGCCCAGCGCGGCGGCGACCGCCGGAGCGATCTGCGCCGCCGAAGAATAAGCATCCAGCGGTACAACCACGACCCCATCAGGGAACATACCGCCGTGGCGCTGCATATCTGCTGCGGCAAGCGCCAGGCGGGTTTTGCCGATGCCGCCGGGACCAACAAGCGTCAGCAGACTGCTGTCCGGCTCTGAAAGCCGCGCGGCGATGTCGGCCAGTAGATTTTCTCTGCCGATCATGGGCGTCGGGTGTATCGGCAGGTTTTGCGGTCGCGCGTCCTTGTGGCCGTTCGACTCATCAGGCTGCCGCCCGCTCCGCAAAAGCTGGTAAAGAGCGGTGGTTTCTGCCGAAGGCTCGACTTCGAGTTCGGCAGCCAGCCGGCGGCGGTACTCCTGATAATGTTCCAGGGCTTCGCTGCTGCGTCCGCTGCGCGAAAGCGCAAGCATCATCCGGCGGTTGATCGCTTCGTTGAGCGGGTCAACCACCCAGGCGCGCCGCAGCGCTGCCAGCGCCTCGGCATACTGCCCTGCCTGCATATAATAATCTGTTAAAGAGAGCGTCCCTTCGCAAAAATACGCTTTCAGATGTTCTCTGGTGGCATACAGCCATGCCTCAAACTCCGGGCTGCCGCCGAAAAAGTCGCGCAGGAAATCGCCCCGGTAATGCTTAAGCGCCTCGTTCAAACGCCTGACCAGATGCGGCATCGCCCGCCCCTGAGACAGCCTGAAGCTTTCCACAGCGCCGACCATCTCGTGCGCGTCAAGCCGGTAACGACCCGGCACAAGGCCGATCATCAACCGCGACGTTTGCAGATAAGGGGCGAGGTTCCGGCGCAGCCCGTTAAGCGCCATACGTAAACTGCCAAGCGCCCGTTCTGGCGAGTGGTCAGGCCACAACAGTTCCGCCAGCCGCTCTCTGGCCTGAGGCTGCCCTGTGTAGGCCAGGTAAACCAGCAGCGCACCGGCTTTTTGGGCGGCAAAGCCTTCCACCGCTCGCTCATCCAGCGTGAAACGAAAACCGCCCAGGGCTTCAATGTAGAGGGCTTCATCCACTGCCATCATCCTCTCATCTGTTTTGACGATGAATTGACGATCGCGCGCCACACTGGAAATAGGAAGGTGAGATATATCCGGTGCGGCAGGCGTCGCGTGTGGTGGCTCTCATCTTCCACAATACACAGTTCGCCAGGCACTTCGCAAGTGCCGAATGTAATGATCTCAGTATTCAGGAGGATTTTTAAATGCGTAAGATAATGTGCTTACTGTTCTCGCTGGTGTTGGTCGTCGCATTCGTCGCTCCCGTTTTCGCTCAGGAAACCGATCCGACTGCGCCGAATCGCGCCAATATCTATCTGTTCGTCGAGTATTTCCGTAACCGCAACATGACTGATCTGCTCCCGGTGATCAATTCGGCGGATTACATGGCGTACACACCGTTTTCACCGGATGGCGCGCTGAGCAATCCTACCGACGCCATCCCCGGCGAAAATGACATGAACGCCGCCTTCGATCTCGACTTCACAGGTTACATCATCCTCGCGGAAGGGAACTATGTCGGGCTGATCGGCTACCAGGAAGCCGATTTCACCGGGGAATTGTTTGGGACGCCGCCGAACGGGCAGCATTTCGAAGACCAAATCCTATTCGCTACCGAATTTGATGAAAACGGGATGGCGACCAGCGACATTGAAGTCTGGAATCCGATCAGGTTCAATCAGTTCATGGGATGGGCACCCGTTGAGTACACGTTCAACTCGCAGCCGTGGGATATGCGCCTTGGCTCGACCAGCACCACTCCGTCGCAGCATCACGCCACCCTGCAAGCGCTGTGGGACGCCCTCAGCAGCGGCGGATCGGCGGCGGATGCGAACGCCTATGCCGCCGACGTGGTGACGCATGATTATCTGGCCGATGTCAGCGGCGCGGAGGCGACGGTCGCCATGTACGATGCGCTCGCCGGGCTGGACGGGTTCACGCTGGTGGATACCCGCATCATCTGCGAAGGCGACCTGTGCCTGACGGGAGTCGTCACCTCGGTGACGGCGACCGATCCGGCAGACGAAGACGGACATGTCAACATCCTGTGGATGGCAGTACAGCGTTTCGTGGACGGCAAGATCGCCGAGGAATGGTGGCTGTACGATAATGCGGCGCTGTGGGCGTTCCTGCCTCCGGCGGATTAATCGCGCGACGATACGGGCATTATTGCCGGCCATGAGGGCTGCTGGAGAAATTCCGCCGCTGCGATTGACTTCCCGCGCGTTACTGGTTAGACTGGTGGTAGGTTGGTAAAACTGACCATTGGATGTTGTTGAGGCTTGGCGATGATTTTTAATCCGTGTTGTTGTCTGAAGCGAGGGGCGTAAACCACGACTTCAGACGGCTGATAAACCACTGATGCCGGAACCGGCAGCGTAAATGAAAGCGTGGCGCGTCCCAAAAGGGGAAAAGCGCGTCCACGCTTTTTAATTTGCCTGCCGGTTTTTTGCTGTTCTGGCCGGCGTCTGCGGGCAGCATTTGCGAACTGGATGGATTACACACTGTACCGGAAAACACGAGGAAAACATGGCGCTGCTGAACACTCACTCGAACCCTATCTCGGCAGCCGATCTGACCGGGCTGATCGGCAATACGCCGCTGCTGCGCTTCCGGCGGCTGACTGCTCACCTGCCGGAATACATTTCGATTTACGCCAAAGCCGAGTGGACGAACCCCGGCGGCAGCGTGAAAGACCGCGCCGCCTGGAACATCATCCGCCAGGCCGAACAGACCGGCGCGCTCAAACCCGGCCAGACGTTGGTGGACAGCACCAGCGGCAATACCGGCATCGCCTATGCCATGCTCGGCGCGGCGCGCGGGTATCCGGTCAGGCTGTTCGTGCCGGCCAACGCCAGCCCGGAGCGGCTCGCCATCCTGCGCGCTTACGGCGCGGAACTGGTGTTAACCGACCCGCTGGAAGGCTCGGACGGGGCGATCCTGGCGGTGCGCGCGCTGGTGGAAAACGCGCCGGGGCGCTATTTTTACGCCAACCAGTACAACAACCCGGCCAACTGGCAGGCGCATTACCTCGGTACGGGCGTCGAAATCTGGCAGCAGACCGCTGGCCGCGTGACGCATTTCCTGGCCGGGCTGGGGACGAGCGGCACGCTGATGGGTACGGGCCGCCGTTTGAAGCACTACAACCCCCGTGTGCAGGTGATCGCGCTCCAGCCGGATTCACCCTTTCACGGCCTGGAAGGGCTGAAACATATGCCGACTGCCCTCCAACCGGGCATTTATGACGAGCGCCTGCCCGACCGCCATCTGTGCATCGGCACGGAGGCCGCCTACAATATGGCGCGGCGGCTGGCGCGGGAAGAAGGGTATCTGGTCGGCATCAGCGCGGCGGCGGCGCTGGTCGGCGCGCTCCAGGTGGCCGAGGAACTGGCGGCGCGGGACGAGCCGGGGCTGATCGTCACCGTCCTGCCGGACAATGCCTACAAATATCTCAGCGAATCCTTCTGGACGGCGGGATAATCGGGTATACTGGCAGGGTGAGCCTTATCAATCCACCTTGTTTGTCACTATGAGCATTCACTCCGCCCAGAACTTTGATGGTTGGGCTGCCGATTATGACCGGGACGTGCGGCAGTCCGACGCCGACGAGTCATTCCCATTCGCCGGGTATACGCGCGTGCTGGATGCCGTCGTCAGACTGGCAGAAGCTCGCCTCGGCATGAGCCTGCTTGACCTGGGCAGCGGCACGGGTAATCTGGCGGCGCGGTTCGCCGCGCTGGGCTGCGCTGTGGCAGGGGCGGATTTTTCCGCCGAGATGCTGGCCCGCGCGCGCGTCCACGTCCCGGCGGCGCGGTTCGTTCAGGTAGATTTGCTGGGCGGCTGGCCGCCGGAACTGAACCGGCGGTTTGACCGCGTGGCGTCTACCTATATGTTTCACGAATTCGATCTGCCGGCCAAAATCCGACTGCTGCGGCGTCTTGCTGACGGCCACCTCGCGCCGGGCGGGCGTATCGTCATCGGGGACATCGGCTTCCCGGACGCGCCCGCGCAGGATGCCGCGCGCCGGCGTTGGGCCGACCGGTGGGACGAGGAATTTTACTGGATCGCCGACGAGGCCGTACCGGCCCTGCGCGCCGCCGGCCTGGAGGTATCCTACTGGCAGATTTCCGCTTGCGGCTGCGCGCTGCTGGTGACGCCGGCGCCGTAAGTCTGGCATCCGCGCGGCAAAATACGTGAATGATTTGATTCGTTTTCTGGCAGGATAACAACCCATGACCGCAGAACTCCCGATGGTTCGCACCGATACCAGCAATGCTTTCGCGCACCATACCATGAGCATCCGGCTGCCGGGCATCGTCCGCGAGGTGGCCGCCATCAACGCCGATTATCCGCCGCCGGTGAAGGATGCCCTCAAACGGCTGGCCGACGACATGGAAAACGACCGCGAGATGCCCATGCTCGACCTGCCCGCCCCGGACTATGACGACTGGCGCGCCGCCCACGACCACTACACGCGCCGCGAAGGCCGCACCTGGCAGCAGACAGCCTGGTTTTTTGCCGAGACGTTCTGCTATCGCCACGTCATTCAGGCGGTTCGCTGGTGGGAAACCGGGCGCGACCCCTTCCTGCCCCACAAAATGGAGGAATACGCCGGGACGACGCCCTGGGAACTGCTCGAACGCGCTTCGGCGGTGGACGGCGCGCCGGAGGAGCGTCTGGCGCTGATGCTGGACTTCGCCCTGTGGGGCAACCGCATTGATCTGAGTTACACTGCCGCCGCCGCGCACGGGGCGCATGTCCAGGACGATGACCTGCTGGTGGACGACCGCGCCGCCATCGCCGCCTACCTGCACCGCCAGCCGGGGGTCGTCCACATCATCGCCGACAACGCCGGCACCGAACTGCTGATGGATTTGGCGTTGATCGGAGAACTGCTGGAGTCGCAGCCGCAGGTTTTTTTGCACCTTAAGTTTCATCCGACGTTCGTCAGCGATGCGACGGCGGAGGACGCGCGGTGGTTGATCGAACACCTGCGCGGGCGCGGGCTACCACTGGGCGACCGCTTGGCCGCTGCGCTGGATGCAGGCCGCCTGCGCCTGGCGCCTGACCTGTTCTGGAACAGCAGCCGCCTGTTACGCGAGATGCCGCCCCGCCTGGCCGGCCTGTTCGCCGGAGCGCGCCTGCTCATCTTCAAAGGGGATGCCAACTACCGCCGGCTGTCCGGCGATGTGTTATGGCCGCCCGCCACGCCTTTCGGTGTGATGACCGGCTACCTGCCCGTACCGGCGGCGGCGCTGCGGACGCTTAAAAGCGATACGATTGCCGGGCTGCCGCCAGGACTGGCCGAACGCCTGGACGCCGACGACCCGCTGTGGCGCTCCAACGGGCGGCGCGGGGTTGCCCAGGCCGCCCTGCCTTAAATATCCTCGCGTCCGCGAAAAATTGCCCCTGTACAGCGCAGGTAAAGTGTGCGATACTGTACCTCGGTAGGGTATGTTTAGTTCTGGTCTAACTGCATTTCGCGCTGCTTTTTCCGCTTCTGCATTGTTTGCCACGCCAACTTTCTACCTCTATCAATCGCATATTTCTGATACCAGGAGCAGCCATAATGGCAAAGAAGTTGTACGTTGGCAATCTTTCCTATGATACGACGCGGGAACAGATTCACACCTTATTTTCGCAGGCCGGCAAGGTCGCCGAAATCACGCTGATTACCGACCGTGATTCGGGCCGCCCGAAGGGGTTCGGCTTTGTGGAGATGGAAACCGAAGCCGAAGCGCAGGAAGCTATCAAGCGGTTTAACGGCCAGATGCTGGACAGCCGCGCCCTGACAGTTAACGAAGCCCGCCCGCGCGAGGAGCGCCCCGGCGGTTTTGGCGGCAGCCAGCGCCGCGACAGCCGCCCCGGCGTGCGCCGCAGCCGCTTTTAAGCCGTCCATCACGTTGTAACATCGAACAGCGCAGACAGTTGTCTTGCGCTGTTTTGTTTTCTGCTCTTTCCGACTTTCGGCGGATTTTAACCATCAAAAAAAAGTGCTATAGTTTTAAAGTTATCTGGTTCAAAAATTCGGAGCAGCGAACCAAAATGCCGATTCGTATTTTAATCGCCGACGACCATACGGTTGTGCGCCAGGGCTTGCGTATGTTTTTAAACCTTGACCCCGAACTGGATGTGGTGGGCGAGGCCGCCGACGGCAGACAGGCGCTTGAACTGGCCCGCCAGCTCCTGCCGGACGTGGTGCTGATGGACCTGCTGATGCCCGGTATGGGCGGTGTCGAAGCGACCGCCGCCATCCGGCGCGAGATGCCCGACGTTGAAGTGATCGCGCTCACCAGCGTATTGGAAGACAACTCGGTGATCGGCGCGATTCACGCCGGGGCTATCGGCTATCTGCTCAAGGATACCGAGGCGGACGAACTCATCCGCGCCATCAAAGCGGCTGCCCAGGGGCAGGTGCAGCTTTCGCCCAAAGCTGCCGCCCGGCTGGTGCGTGAGGTGCGCGCCCCCGAAAGCCCGGAGGCGCTGACCGAACGCGAAACCGAGGTGCTGCGCCTGCTGGCGACCGGCTTTTCCAATAAAGAAATCGCCCTTAAACTAACTATTGGCGAAAAAACCGTTAAAACGCATGTCAGCAACATTTTGAGCAAACTCGGCGTAGTCAGCCGCACCCAGGCCGCGCTGCACGCCGTTCGCATCGGGTTGGTGAACCCCGGCTGACGGCGTTTATTCACTCAGATCGGGTTTTATTGTAAGCTTTCAGGGAATGGATGCCGCGATGTATTCGGATTTGTTCCGGGACGAAAATACTGTCCTGCACACCGCTTCTGGCAAGCTGACGCAGGCGACCACCCCCGCCGATCAGCTTGAAGCCGTCAGCGGGTATGCGCGCAGCCGGGGGGCGGCCTGCGGCATCCTGTTTCACCTGGACGACCAGGAATTGCAGCAGGAAGTCGTGGCGCGCTGGGTGAACGGCGGTGTTTTGGCCCCGGAGATCGGCGAACGTTTCGATACGCCGGATTTCGCCCGCATGGTTTCGCCGATGCAGCCGGCCCTGTTCGCGGACTCGCCGCAGGAGATGCTGCTTTCCCCGCCCAGCCGCGCCTTCACCGTCCAGTACCGGATGCGCGGGCTGGCGGTGCTGCCGCTGTACAACAAAGGGCGCTGGATCGGCGTTATCCTGTTCGGTTGGGACACCCCACAGCGTTTTGACGCCCGCGACCGCCATGTGTACGCCGCGCTCCAGCGGCAGGCCGCGCCGGTTATAGACGCGCTGCGCCTGTACGAGCAGGCCCAGCGCCGCGCCGACGAACTGGAAAAAGCCAAAAACGAGATTGACATCCTCTACGCCATCTCCAGCCGGATGGCGCGCGCGTCCACGCCCTACGAACTGCTGGATGTCGCCAGCGGTTACGCCCGCGATCATGGCGCGAAATCCTGTATGCTGCTGTACGTGCGCGCCGCGCCGCCCCTCTATCTGGAAGTGGTCGAGGCGCTGGCCGACGACCAGGACGTGCCGGAGATTGGCACGCGCTTTGACACCGAATACGGCATCATCCGGCAGCTGCAGAGCAGCCGCGACCTGCCAATTTTACTGGAAGATGTGCAGACCGACCCCCGCCTGGACGAAACCACCCGCCGGGCTTATCTGGACTGCGGGCAGCGCGCCAGCGCCCTGCTGCCGCTCAGCAACCGGGGACGCTGGATCGGCGCGCTGATTTTTAACTGGGACACGCCGCACCTCTTCGGCGACCGCGACCGCCGCGTGTACACGGCCCTGATTCAGCAGGCCTCCCCGATTGTTGACTCCATCCGCCTGCAAGCGGAGACGGAAACCGCCCGTCAGCAGGCCGAACTGGTGGCGCAGATCAACGCGGCGCTGCTGCAAGCCACCGACGAGCAGGCGATTTTGTCCAGCGTAGCGCTGCTGGCGCGGCGTTACGGGGCGCCCCTGTCGCTGCTGGCTTATACCGATCACGCCAGCCGGCTGGATATCGTGGCGCTGGATTCCGGCGGCAAAAGCCCCATCCCGGCGGGTATCCTGCCCATCACCACCTTCTCGCCACAGGACTACCCGCTGCTGAACATGACGTATGCTTATCCTAGGGAAGTGCTGTTCATCGAAAACAGCGCCACCGACCCGCGCACCGCCGACCCGCGCGCGCAGGCGTTCGCCCAGGCGGTTAACTGGGCGGCCTCGATTTTGATTCCGCTTAAATCTGCCGACCAGTGGCAGGGCATCCTGGCTTTCGCCTGGGAAACCCCGCAGATGTTCGACGCCGACACGCGCAAGCTGTTTAACGCCATCCGGCCAACAGCGGCTTCGGTCGTCACCGGACGCCGCGCCTACCTGGCCGAAGAAGCCGCCCGGCGCGAAACCGAACAACGCGCCCGCGCCCTGGCCGCCCTGGAAGAACGCACCCGCCTGGCGCGCGAGCTGCACGACTCGGTTTCGCAGGCGCTCTACGGCATCGGCCTGGGGGCGCGCACCGCCCGCACCCTGCTCGACCGTGACCCGGCCCGGCTGGCCGAACCGCTCGATTACATTCTGTCGCTGGTGGAGGCCGGTTTAACCGAAATGCGCGCGCTGATTTTTGAACTGCGCCCGGAATCGCTGGAGCAGGAAGGGCTGGTTTCGGTGCTGACCAAACAAGCCGCCTCGCTGCAAGCGCGGCATGGCGTCGCCGTGCGGACTTCCTTCTGCGACGAACCACCGCTGCGTCTGGAGGTCAAAGAAAGCCTGTACCGCATCGCCCGCGAGGCGCTTCACAATACCATCAAACACGCCCGCGCTACCCAGGTTGAGCTGTCCCTGACGCACGATGCCGAGGGGTATCAGCTCGAAATCGCCGACAACGGCCTCGGCTTTGACCCATCCGGCAGTTATCCCGGCCATCTCGGTTTAAAATCCATGCGAGAGCGCACAACCGCCCTGAACGGCATGATTTATCTGTCCAGCGCGCCGGGTAAGGGGACGCGCATCCGGGTGCGGATTCCAAATAGAGCAGGCTTAGAAACCGAGGCGGATGAAACCGGGGCGGATTAAAGCGCGATCACCGGCACGCCGTTCAGCCGGCTGGCGCGGTCGGCGGGCAGCGCCACCAGTACGCCTTCGTCGCGGCATTCCAGCGCCAGCGTGGTGAAGGGTAAAAATCCTGAACGCAGCAGCAGCCCCGGCGTAAGCGCCAGCTTGAGCAGGATGGCCTCCGTCATCAACCAGCTTTCCGGGTCACGGTAGGGGTAAGCGCAAACGATCTGCGAATCGCCGCGCAGCCGGGGGCGGGCGCGGTCGAATAACTGCCCGCGCTGGCTTAAGGACGGCCAGCGATCCACCGCCGCCCGGACGGCCTCCGGGAAACGCCGCAGCCGGTCTTTAAGATATTCAACATACGCGCCGGGGTACATCACCTGAATGACCGCCCGCCGGATGCCGCCGCGCCCGCTTTCGTCGCGCCGGTCGGTGACGGTGACTTCGGACAGCGCCAGACGGCCATCGTCGAGCGCGAAACTTTTGAGCGAGCGCGCGCCGGTGTAAGCCGCCCAGCCCTGGCCGCGCGGCATGGCGTTCCGCCAGATGGCCTTTAAGTCTGCGGCGCGGTAGCCGCGCGTCGGCGAGGTGAAGTTGTACCCGCGCTGGTGGCCTTCAAACACGTATTCCAGGACGAGCGGCTGCATGTGATGTTTTCCTCCGGGCGGTCAAAGCGCCTGCGGGCGGGGGCGGATGGCGTTGAAGAACTTCCGCATCAGGTCTGGCACGCCGCGCCCGCTGACCAGGCTGCCGTCGGTGATATACCACTTGTAACCCAGGCGTTCGGCCTGCCCCTTCAGCCGCCGCTGTTCGTTGCGGTAGTGGTGGACGATCTCCTCCAGTGTGGTTTCGCCGCTCCACAGGTCGGCCTTGTTCACCAGGATGTAAAAAGCCTTCAGGTTGCGGCGCGCGGCGGGTTCGTCCTCAATCATTTGCAGCACGAAGTTGAGCGCATCCTTTTGCAGATGCACGTCGGTATGGTCAATCAAAAACAGGATGCCCCTGGGCTGCGCTTCCCGGAACAGTTCAATCCAGTCGGTTTCCCACATGGCGTACTCGCCGCCCACATCGCGGTTTGGCTTCAACTTCATGTATGTGTCGCCCACCTGGGACATAAAATCCGGCAGGGCGTCGCCGCCGGCGGCGGTCGGGTCGGGCTGGAAATTGTCCAGCGATGCCATATTCCGCCGCAGCCATTCGATCAGCGTGGTTTTGCCGGTCTGCCGCGCGCCCAGGACGATGAACGACATGCCGGACACCTTGATATAAAAGAAGTCCTGCAAGCCGGCTACCGTGTCGCCCACCGCGCGCGTCACGCCGGTGATTGTGCCGACGACGATGGTAATCAGCGTATCGAAGATGTTTGCCATAATTCGCTCCTCCACATCTTACCCATTATACGCACCAGCGAGGGGAATGTTGCTTAAAGGCGGCGCGGCGTTTTTAGTGCCTATAAACCGCAGCACCCGCTTAAAGCTCGCTGCAATCCCACATAAAACCGCAGCGATCGCAGCGCACCTTACAGGCGCGGCGTACAGTCGGCGCGCTGCACGCCGGGCAAACCGTCGAAAGCGTGTAGTTCGGCAGCGGCGGGGGCGGTGGGGAAACCCGCGCCGGGGCGGGCGGCGGGGAATTGGGTGGGCGTTTCGGTCTGGTTCGAGTCATAATCCCGTATGATTATCGCCGGCTTCTGGCTGTCATTTTAGCACAAAGCCGCCGCACTGCTGAGCCGTTTGAGGAGCGCGCCATGCCAAAAGTAACCACGCCCGAATGGGTGAAAGACGCTGTTTTTTACCAGATTTTCCCCGACCGCTTCGCCAAAAGCGACCGGGTATTAAAACCCAACAACCTGGAAGCCTGGGACTCGCCGCCGACCGTACACGGCTACAAAGGCGGCGACCTGTACGGTGTCCTGGAACATCTCGACCATATCCAGGAACTCGGCTGCAACGCCATTTACTTCACGCCCATCTTTCAAAGCGCCTGCAACCACCGCTACCATACGCACGACTATTACCAGGTAGACCCGCTGCTGGGCGGCAGCCGCGCTTTTTATGCCCTGCGCGACGAGATGCACCGGCGCGGCATGAAGCTGGTGCTGGACGGTGTGTTCAACCATGCCAGCCGGGGCATTTTTTATTTCAACGATATTCTGGAAAACGGCGCGAAGTCGGCCTGGCTGGACTGGTTCATCGTCCACGACTGGCCGCTTTCGGCTTACGATGACTCGAAACCGGCCAACTACGAATGCTGGTGGGGGCTGCGCGCCCTGCCGAAGTGGAATACCGATAATCCTCAGGTGCGCGAATATATCATGCAGGTCGCCGAATACTGGCTGCGGGAAGGCATTGACGGCTGGCGGCTGGATGTGCCGTTTAACATCACCAGCCCCGGCTTCTGGAACGAGTTCCGCGACCGGGTGAAGGCCATCAACCCGGAGGCGTACATCGTGGGTGAAGTGTGGTGGAACAGCATCAACTACCTCCAGGGCGACCAGTTCGACGCCGTGATGAACTACCTGTTCACTGAGCCGGTCATCCAGTTCTGCGGCCAGCAGAACATCAACTTCGATCTGGTGAAAGACCGTTCCTACGACCCCTATCCGGGCATCGGCGGCCAGCACTTCGGTGTCAAGCTGGCGAAAGTGATGTATATGTATCCCTGGGACATCACCCAGACACAGCTTAACCTGCTCGGCAGCCACGATACGGCGCGCATCCTGAACGTTTTTAACGGCGATAAAACGGCGGTACGGCTGGCGACTCTGCTGCTGCTGACCGTCCCCGGTGCGCCGAGCATCTACTACGGCGACGAAATCGGCCTGCCAGGCGACCAGGACCCCGACTGCCGCCGCGCCTTCCCCTGGGACAAACCGGAAAGCTGGGATCGAGAGGCGCTGGCCTATCACAAACAGCTTATCGCCCTGCGCCACCAGTACCGGGCGCTGCGGCGCGGGTCGTTCATCCCCCTGCATGAAAGCGAGTACACCTATGCCTTTGGCCGCCGGCTGGATGGCGAAGCCCTGCTGGTGGCGGTGAACGTGGGCGACTCGCTGCACACCATCACCATACCGACCGGGGGCCTGTTCCCGGACGACGCGGCGCTCAAAACCGTTTTCGGGCAGGCCGGCATAACGCACGCCGACGGCCAGGTGACGCTGGCGCTCCCGGCGCGGGAAGGCATCGTGCTGGCAGTGTAAAAAAGCTGGCGGTATAGTAAAAAACCGCTTTTACAGGGGGGAGGCAGCATGTCGAAAAAACGTTTGATTTTTCCGCTGGTGAACGCGCTGGCGCTGGCGGCTTTGTTCGGCGTGGTCGGTTTTTATGCGTGGGACGTGCTGCGCTGGGTGCTGATCGGGGCGGTGGCCGGTTTTCTGGTCGGCCTGCTGGCAGAGTTCGCGCTCCAACGCGCGGGCGGCTGGCTGTACCGGCGGCGCGCGCTGCTGATCGTGCTGCTGGAAATCCCGCTGATAATTTTCGTGGTCGGCCCTTATGGTTATGTGGTGGCGATGACACGCCCCATCCAGGGGACGGTTTGCTGCGCGCCGGCGGCGTTTGGCGACCGTTACGAAACGGTGTCGCTTCCGGTGGCAGATGGCGAAACGCTGGCCGGATGGTACGTACCGCCGGTGGAAAACCCCGGCCCGGTTATCATGCTGCTGCATGGCTCGGCCAGCACCCGCATCGGCACGACCTGGCACGCGGTTCGACTGGTCGAAGCCGGTTACGGCGTGCTGATGTACGACCAGCGCGCCCTGGGGGAAAGCACCGGCAGCACGCAGTCGCTCGGCTGGTTAGACCGGCGCGACGTGCCGCATATCGTGGACTTCCTGGCCGCGCGCCCGGAGGTGGACGCCAGCCGCATCGGCGCGGTGGGGCTGTCGTTGGGGGCGCACATCCTCATCATGGCCGGGCCGGACGAGCCGCGCATCGCCGCCTTCTGGCTGGACGGCGCGGGGACGAACCGGGTGGGGGATTTTCCGCCGGCGGAGAACTTTAACGAGCAGTTCGCGTGGGTGATTAACGCGGCCATCGAAACATCGGTGTCGGTTTACCTGGGCATCGCGCCGCCGCCGCCGTTTTCGGAGCAGATTCCGCGCCTCGCGCCGCGCCCGGTGCTGATGATCGTTGGTGCGGCTGATGACTTTGAGCGCCGCACCAACGAGCGTTATACGGCGCTGCTGGGCGAAAACGCCGAACAATGGGTGCTGGAAGGCGTTCCCCACGTCGGCGGCCCGAATTACCGGTCAGACGAGTATCTGTCCCGGATGCTGGCTTTTTTCGAGCAGGCGCTGGCAGGTTAAGAATCTGAAGACGGTGAATCTAAAAACAGTGGGCTTAAGCCCACTGTCCTGTTTGTTCGACCATATATAGACGCTAATCCCCCGGCGGGACATTGGCGCGTGTTACGCCGTCGCCGGACATCGTGCCGACGATCTGCTGCACGATGCCGCTCAGTTCCAGCGGCAGCACGAACTTGGTGGACGCGCTGGAGCCGATGTCGCGCAGGGCTTGCATGTATTGCAGCGCCATCGTCTTTTCGTCTATGTCTTTGGCCTGGCTGGCAATCGCCTGCAAGGCCATCGCATAACCCTGGGCCCGCAGCGCCTGTGCCTGCCGCTCGCCTTCGGCGCGCAGGATGGCCGACTGTTTTTCGCCTTCCGAACGCAGGATGGCGGCCTGCTTTTCGCCCTCGGCTACCGCGATAGCCGCCTCGCGCTCGCCGCTGGCTTTCGTCACCATCGCGCGGCGCTCGCGTTCGGCGCTCATCTGACGGTTCATAGCATCCTGAACCTCGCGCGGGGGCTGAATTTCGCGGATTTCCACCGTCGTCACCTTCATGCCCCAGCGTTCCGTGATTTCGTCCAGCTTCACGCGCAGCGTATCATTGATCTGCTCGCGTTTCGCCAGCACATCATCCAGGCTGATGTCGCCGATGACGGCGCGCAGCGTGGTGGTGGCGATGTTAACCGCCGCGCTCACCACGTTGTCCACCTGGAGGACGGCGCGTTTGGGGTCTATCACGCGGTAATACACCAGGAAATCAATCGCAATCGGCGCATTATCTTTGGTGATGGCCGTCTGCGAGGGGATGTCCAGGAACCGCTCGCGGATGTCCACCTTACGGGCCTGTTCGATGATCGGAATAATCAGCACGATGCCGGGGCCGCGCGTTCCGGCATAACGGCCCAGCGCCAGCACGACCAGCCGTTCCGTCTCCGGCACGATGCGAATCATGCGCGTAATGAGATAGAACAGGAACAGGACAACAAAGACTACCAGAATAAGCGTGAACTGATCCACCTCTACGCCTCCTCAACCGAATGTTTATGTTTAAGCCCTTCGACGGTCAGCTGCAGCCCGTCGCGTTCGATGACGACGATGGCATCGCCGGCGTCCAATGGTTTTTCGCTGGAGGCAGTCCACTGTTCGCCGTTGACGTTCACCGTCCCGATATAGATTTTACCCACCGGCTCGAAAGCCTTCGACACGCGCCCCGGCGCGCCCAGCAGATGGCCGTCGTCGTCAATCACGGCGTTTTGCTGCCGCGTGCGCGCCAGCAGGGGCAGCAGCGCGAAGCGGTGGTACAGCACCGACACCAGAATCGTAAGCGCGATCAACAGCCAGGAAACCTGCGGCCCGTCGAACAGGAAAAACCCGCCGATGGCCTGTAAAATCAACCCGCCTTCGGCTACCCGCGCCCACCGCTGGTTGACGAACGGGATGACCAGAAAACTCAGCACACCCACTACCAGCGCCAGCAGCGCCAGCCAGTTGACAGGCATGGCCTGTAAAATCAGAATTTCAACCGCCAGTGCGCCCAGCGCCAGCAGTTCCAGCACCCCCGTACCGGGGACGTAGGCCGCCGTCACCGCCGACCACAGCCCAAAAACGAGGATGAGATAAACGATATTGGGTTCCGTGACGAGCCATTCAATCACCGTAATCCCTCCCCAGACACTTATTCACCCTTCATTATACGATAATTCCAGGCCGCCGATTCCCCCCAGACATTAGGGAAGTGTAAATTCAGAATTAAACTACTGGACAGCGTGGGCGCGCTGCGTAACAATTATCCTTTCGCGTCAAGTTGTTCTCGCCTGTACTCAAAAACCGGAATTTGTTTTTAAAAGGATGAACCATGCACGCTGAAAACCTGCTGGCCGCCCGCCGCCAGAAAGACGATTTTTTTACACGACACCCGCAGTCCCCCCTCACGCCGGAGCAGCAGGCGCAGTTTAACGGCCTGCGCTACTACGACCCCAACCCCGACCTGGATTTAACCGTCACCCTGGAACTGCTGGACGATGACGCGCCCGTGCCGATCCAGACCACCACCGGCGACTTGCGCCATTACCGGCGCTTCGGGCGTTTTAGCTTCACCGTAGACGGCCAGCCGGCGGCACTGACTATCTACGAGGCCGATTATGGATTTTTCCTGCCGTTTGTGGATGCCGGCGCGGGGACGGAAACCTACCCTGCCGGGCGCTACCTGGAACCCGAATACCTGGGCGGCAGCCAGTTTCACGTGGATTTTAACCTGGCTTATAACCCGTTCTGCGCCTACAGCTCGGCCTGGTCCTGCCCCATCACGCCCGCCGAAAACCGCCTGAGCGTTCACATCCGCGCCGGGGAAAAACTGCCTGAAGGCGACTGGGTGGAAAAGACCTGACACCCGTTTATTTTATCCCCGGTGCGCCCACCAACCTGCTGCGCGAATCGTTTGTTGTGGTTTATAATTTGGTTGTCAAAACGTTCGGGTGTTTGGGTGCGGGGGGATGTGCCGGTGGCCTCAACAGATCGGTTTGCGCTGGTGGTGGAAGACAGCGACGACATCGCCCGGCTGGTGCAGTTGATGCTGCGCCGGATGAATATTGAAAGCGCCCATGCTGCCAACGGTTTTGCGGCGCTGGCGTTTTTGGAAGAGCGGCTGCCTGACCTGGTGCTTCTGGACATTAACATGCCGGGTATGAACGGCTGGCAGGTGCTGGAGACCATCAAGGAGCGCCACGCGCAGGCCGACTTTCCGGTTATCGTGCTGACCGCCCTCAACGACCCCACCAACCGGCTGATCGGCAAATTGCAGCCGCAGGTTTTTTGTTACGTCACCAAACCGTTTGAACTGGATGCCCTGGCGCTGGCCGTCCGGGAAGCTTTGGGCCTGACGCCGGGCGAAGGGTAGCCAACGTGGGACACATTTTTTTGAGTTACAGCCGCCGGGATGCCGGCATCATGCTGCGCGTCCGGGACAGTCTGCGCGCCGATGGCCTGGAGGTCTGGACGGACGAAAACCTGACCCCCGGCACGCGCTCCTGGAAGGCGGCCATCGAAAACGCGCTGGAAAACGCCGCCTGCCTGGTGGTGATTTTTTCGCCGGATGCCAAAAAGTCCGCCTGGGTGCGCGAGGAGATGAACTACGCCGAAGCGCAGGACATTCGTATCTTCCCGCTGCTGGCGCGCGGCAACGAAAAAACTGCCGTGCCGTTCGGTTTCATCACAGCGCAGTGGGTGGACATCCGCCAGGAAGCGGATTTTACATCCGGGCTGCAAAAGCTGGCCTTTACGGTGCGCGTGCATCTGGGCATGGTTTCGCAAGAGCCGCGCGCCCCGCAGCCGGCCAGCATCACCCTGCATGTCGAGGAAGAACTGCCCCGCGAGGATAAAACGCAGCCCCGGCGGCAGGGTACGCCGTTTCCGCCCAACGTCACCAAAGCCATCATGGTGCTGCAAAACCGCGACAGCAAATGGTGGCGGCGCGTGGACGCCGTGACCCGCCTGGGCGAACTGCGCGACCCGGTGGCGCTGCCCGCCCTGCGCGCCTACCTGGACGACCCCGACCCGGACGTGCAGCGCGCGGCGCAGAAAGCCATCGAACTCATCAGCGCGGCGGCCACAACGCTTAAAACCGACACGGAGGAAATGCAGCCGGTGGTCAGGCCGTTCATCGAAGGCACGTTTGAGGAAGAAATCGCCGCCGGCCGGCCGGCCTATGTCGGGGTGGGGGGCGCGGCGGGAATATCGCCGGCGGGCGAAGGCGAAACACCCCCCGGCGCGCCGGCAGCCAAAAAGACCGCCAAAATCGTCATCACCGGAACATCGGCGGCGCTGCGGCGGCAGTTCATCAGCTCGATCAGTGAAATCGAGG
>QUBZ01000073.1 GCA_014338005.1 Chloroflexota bacterium
GCCTTTCAGGCTCATCTGGATAACACGTTCTTTCATTTCGACTGGATTGACAAATACCTACCAAGTCCATTATGTCATTCCGTTTTCATTTGACCATTACCTTACGGCAAGTATTAACGGAGGTGAAGATGTCGAACGCGCCCGGTTCTACCCCACCCGCGCCCAGCCGCCCGCAGATGCCGGCGGATTACGGCGTGCCGGCCACCACCGATGGGCTGCTGCCCTGGAGTTATGTGGTCGAACGGCTGACCGCCGCCCGCAATTACTGGATCGGAACGGCGCGCCCGGACGGGCGCCCCCATGCCGTGCCGACCTGGGGCGTATGGGTGAACGATACGCTGTACTTCGGCGGCAGCCCGGAAACGCGCTGGGCGCGCAACCTGGCCGCCAATCCCAGGGTGTCGGTACATCTGGAAAGCGCCGATGAAGTGGTCATCCTGGAAGGTTCTGTCACCAAACTGACCGAAGCCAACGCCGACCCCGCCCTGCTGACGCGCCTTGACGACGCCTACGAAGCCAAATACAACATGCGGCACGGCACGCCGTTCTGGCGGCTTCGGCCCTCGCTGGTGCTGGCCTGGCAGGATTTCTTCAAAACGGCCACGCGCTGGACGTTCGACGGCGCGTAAACCATCTTCTGTACATCTGCCCGGCGCGGAAGCGGCTCGCGCCGGGGTGAACCCTACCCGCCTTTCCCGTCCCCGCGTATAATGAACACTATTCAGGTTAACCCCATCATTTGAGGCACAGACGATGTTAGAAAAACTAGCGGGTATTGAAGCGCGTTACGACGAACTGGAACGGCTGATGGGCGACCCGGCGGTGGTAAACGATTATACGAAAGTAGCCGAGTATTCCAAAGAACGCGCCGGCCTGGAAGAACTGGTCACCGTTTACCGGGACTATAAACGCGACCTTCACCAGTTGGAAGACGCGCGCGCGATGCTGGAAGGCGAAAACGACGCCGACTTGATCGCGCTGGCGGAGGAAGAAATCGCGCAGCTGGAGGCCAGCACCGAGGCGCTGCGGGAGCAGCTTAAGCGGCTGCTGCTGCCGAAGGATGTGCGCGACGAAAAAAACGTCATCATGGAGATTCGCGCCGGTGCCGGCGGCGATGAAGCCGGGTTGTTCGCGGCGGATTTGTTCCGCATGTACAGCTATTATGCCGAAAAACGCGGCTGGAAAATTGACATCATCGAACAGAGCGAAACCGGCGTGGGCGGCTTCAAACAGATCGTTTTTGAGGTCAAGGGCAAAGGCGCGTACAGCCGTCTGAAGTTTGAAAGCGGCGTGCATCGTGTCCAGCGCGTGCCGGAAACCGAAGCGCAGGGGCGCATCCACACCAGCACGGTGACGGTGGCGGTGCTGGCCGAGATAGACGAGGTGGACGTGCAGCTTCGCCCGGACGACATCCACGAGGAATTCACCCGCGCCGCCGGGGCGGGCGGCCAGCACGTGCAGAAAAACTCGACGGCGGTGCGGCTGGTGCATATCCCCACTGGGCTGGTAGTCGAAGTGCAGGACGAACGCAGCCAGCTTCAAAACCGGATGCGCGCGCGGCAGATTTTGCTGGCGCGGCTGTACGAAATCGAAATGGAAAAACAGCGTTCGCAGCAGGAAAACGAGCGCCGCAGCCAGGTGGGTACGGGCGACCGGTCGGAGAAAATCCGCACTTATAACTATCCACAGAACCGCGTCACCGATCACCGCATCAACGTCAGCAGTTACAACCTGCCGGCGGTGATGGTGGGCGACCTGGACATATTCATTGACGAGTTGATCGCGCAAGACCAGGCGGAACGGCTGGCCGCCGGCGGCGTGGGGACATAGGGGCGAGGGCGCGCCCGCCGGCGCGCCTCTACTTGGAATTCGGCGCTTCGTTTAAAACCAGCCGCGCCGCTGGAAACGTTCTTCCGTCCAGGGGTCGCCGTTGTTGTGATACCCGGCCTGTTCCCAGAAACCCGGTTTGTCGGCGGCGCTGAATTCCAGCGCCCGCAGGAACTTGGCGCTTTTCCAGAAGTACAGCTTCGGAACCAGCGTGCGAACCGGCCAGCCGTGATCGGGTTCCAGCGGTTTGCCATCATATTTGTAGGCCAGCAGCACGTCGTCGTCCAGCATGGCTTCCAGCGGGGTATTGGTGGTGTAGCCGTATTCGCAGTGGGCGATGACAAAACGCGCCGCCGGTTTGAGGCCGAATAACTTCACGAAGTCCCGGAACAACACACCTTCCCATACCGTATCAAACTTGCTCCAGCGGGTGACGCAGTGAATATCGGTTTTGATGGCGACGGTGGGCAGTTTGGTGAATTCGTCCCATGTCCAGCGGCGTTCGTTTTCCACCTCGCCGAACACGCGCAGGTCCCAGGTGGCCGGGTCGAACGGCGGAGTCGGCCCGTAAGTCAGCACCGGGAACTTGTTGGTCAGCGATTGGCCGGGGGGCAGGCGGCCTTCGCTTTTGATGCGTTCTTCCTCGCTGCGGCGTTTCAGGAAATCCAACTTGCGCTCTCCTTCTAGCAGGCGAACGATAGGAGACAGTGGGCTGAGGCCCACTGTCTGGGTTAGAGCTATTCTACAATAACTTCGGTGAAAAATGAGGCGCGCGGTGATGAGTGGAGGATAAGACCGGCGCTAATTAAAAGGATTGGTGAGCAGTTCGATTTGCAGCTTCATCAGGCCAAGCATGATTTCATCGCCGTTACGCACCGGGTATTTTTCCTCCGGCTTCAGCCATTCCCCGTTCAGGCGCGTGCCGTTGGCGCTGTGGTTATCCATGATAATTACCCGATCACCGTCCAGCGCGATGATGAGATGCTCGCGGGAAACGCCCATATCGCCGGCGTTAAAGGCCCCCAGGTCTACATCCGGGTAAAAACCTTTTTCCGGGAAGGCGCGGCCCACCACCATCGTACCTTCCAGATCAAAAATCATCTTCATCTGAAGCTGGACAAGCTGGAGTGCGATCCGCCAGGGGCGCGGCATCCCCAGGTCAATAGCCTTAATTTCGGGAATAGCGGTATCCGTTTTCGGTTCCTGTCCAAGTTTTCGTGTTTCGCCTGCTGACATTCATCTACTCCCCTATACTTTAGATTTAAGTATATCATGGCTGAGTCGCGGAAAACTACGCCTGCGGCTAGGGGTGAACATTTTTTAGTCATTTTTTATAACCAGCGCAGCCATCTTCGGGATACGGGAAATTTTAACCCAGGCCGGTAATCTTTTTTGGTGCATTTGTTATAATAGAACCTTGAGGTTAAAAACGCTGGATGGAAGAACAATGGCTGTGCAACCCGCCGAAACATTACTGGTCAGCACGAATGGGGACGAACTGATACGTTCGTTGAACCCCAGTGCCTACCACATCCACACGGTAGGCGACGTGGGGAAAGCGATGGAAACGCTGCGAGATGCGCGTTACGATATTATTCTGCTGGATGACGCGCTGTTTTCCAGCGACATTTTTGATGCCGTGAAGGAGATCAAACGCCGGGTGCCGCTGATCCCGGTGCTGGTGCTGTCGAAAAATGCCGACGCGGCCTACCAGACCGACCTGATGGAAGCTGGGGTGGATGACTTCCTGACCGGCGATTTATCCAGCGAGGAACTTCAGCGCCGCCTGCGGTTAATCTTGCGCCAGCAGCGGCAGGCGCGCGCCCTGGCGCAGCGCAACCAGAATTTGCAGTCGCTTACGCTGCTGTCGCGCCGGATGTACAGCGCGACCGACCCCCATACCCTGATTCTGGACACGATTGATAAAGCCTGCGCCACCTTCAAACTTTACGGCGTGGCGATTGTGCTGCACGAGGATAACCCGTTCCAGCTGTTCGCCGGGCGCGAGGGGTGCAGCGCCGACGGCTCGTTTTTTGAAAGCATTCTGTATCTAAAGGATTACGACCCCTTCCGGCGCGTGATCCGCAGCGGTTTTGTCCAGGTGTTCCAGAACATCGTCGTTGACCCCAATTATATGCCGATACCGGCGCTGCCCGCGCCGGAGTCGGCCATCATCGTGCCGCTGAACTACCAGGAACACAAATTGGGGGCGATGGGCGTTTTTGGGACCGGGCATCTGCCGGTCGGCCACGATGACCTGCTGCTGTACGAACTGTTCGCCTCTCAGTTCGCGGTCGCGCTCAATAATGCGCGCCACTATCACAGCCAGCGCATCAGCGCCCAGTCCAGCCAGCATTTGTTACGCGCCTGGCAGCGGTTCATCGGCTTACAGTCCTACGACGAGATGGCCGAAAACCTGCACCGGCTGGTTGAGGAAATCCCTAATGTGGCGCAGGCGCTGGTGTGGATGTACCCGCCCGACCTGAGCGATACAATGACCATCGTCAAGACCCGCCAGGACGAGACGGTGAGGATTTTCCGCCAGATCGAGCAGGATGGGGTGGTGAACGACCTGATCGGGCAGTTGGACGAACGGCGTTTGCAGCCGATGATGCTTCAGCCCGGCATCGGCCAGAAGGACCCGCTCGGCCCGCTGTTTAAGGCGCTGCGCGGCCAGCAGCTTTTACTGGTCGCCATCACCGATTCGGCGCGGCTGATCGGCGGCATCATCGCCAGCGTATCGAACAGCCGCCAGTACAGCAGCGAGGATGCCCAACTGCTGATCGCCAGCCTGGCCCATGCTACCGGGCTGGCGCTGGAGCGCACGACCCTGATCGAAATCACCACCCAGCAGAGCGGGCGGCTGGAAGCCCTGCTGCGGAGCATTTCGGAAGGCATCTTTTTCGTGGACGATACCGGCCACGTGGCCTTCTGCAACCCGCAGTTTACCGAGATGACCGGCATCAAACCATCCGAAGTGCTGGGCTACGACTCCGATACGCTGCTGCGCGACCTGGCGCGCCGGTCGGGGGATGAGGAGCGCATCCTGAACCAGCTTCAGGAAGCGGTAAGCCGCATCCTCAGTTCCGATACGCAGGTGAACGAGGATTACCCGATTGTCGAAATCACGCTTGACGACCCCAAACGCAACATCCACGTTGAATTTATGATGATCGCGGGGGTGAACGGCAGCCGCCCCGGCTGGGCCGGCGTCGTCCGCAACAACCTGCGTTTTAAAACCATGTTCGGCAGCCAGACGCTGCTGCTGGATATGATGTCGGAGCGCATCCGCGTGCCGTATGCCCAGGTGCGCGGCCTGCTGACCACCCTTAACGAACAGCACAGCCGGTTTACGCACCGCGAACGCGCCCGCTTTTTGCGCCAGCTTGAGGACAGCGTGCAGAGCCTCGGCCATCTATGGGATAACTTCCTGGAAATGTACAATCTGGAGGTTTCCGGCCTGGCGCTCAGCCGCGAGCAGGTTGACCTGTACGAAATCATCCAGCGCGTGATTGACAGCCGGGCATTCGCGGAACACCGCCGCCAGATTCAGATCAAAGCGCCGGCCCGGCTGCCGCTGGTGGAGGTGGATGAACTGCGGCTGGAACTGGCGATCAGCAACGTGCTGCACAATGCCATCCAGTTTTCGCCAAAAGGTTCGCCGGTGAACGTGAGCCTGGAACACCGGGATGACGAACTGCTGATCGTGATCGAAGACCGGGGAATCGGCATCCCGCGCGAGCAGTTGGAGCGTGTTTTCGAGCCGTTTTTCCAGGCCGGCAACAACCCCAACGAAGAGGGCGCGGGTCTGGGGCTGTACCTGGTGCGCGAAATCGTGCAGCGGCACGGCGGCAGCATCGGCATCGCCAGCGAACCGGGCAGCGGCACAGTCGTCACGCTGGCGCTGCCGGTGAACCTGCGCGAAGAAAGCCCACGCCCCATCCCGCAGCCGCCCCCGGCGGTGACCATCACCGGCGCAGCGCCGCCTCGCCGTTCCGAAGCGCCGGAGATGCCGGAGCGGGGGTTTAACGGCAAGCGCGTTTCCGACCGGCCTCCGCAGACAATCATGGTGGTCGAGGGGCGCTCCGGGTTGATTCCGCACCTGTGCAAACAGCTGGAAGCCGAAGGTTACGAGATGATCGCCTACCGTTCCGGTGAAGAGGCGCTGCGGGACGTGAACAGCATCCGGCTGGATTTAATTCTGCTGGATGTTAATTTACTGGACGCCAACGGGCTGGACGTGTGCGAGCGCATGTGCAAACGCACCGAAGTGCCGATCATCATGCTGGCGGACGAAGCCTCTGAAGCCGAAAAGGTGCGCGCGCTGATGCTGGGCGCGGACGATTATATCGCCAGGCCGATCAGCGACGAGGAACTGATGGCGCGGGTGAACGTGATTTTCAAACGGCGGCGCATCCCCGACCGCACCCGCGAGCCGCTTGACCTGGGTAATCTGTATATTGATTTTGCCCGGCGCGAGGTGTTCCTGAACAACAAACCGCTGGAACTGACGCGCATCGAATACGATCTTTTAAACGTGCTGGCGGTGAACCAGGGGCAGGTGCTGACGCATAAACAGCTTCTCGAAAAAGTGTGGGGGCCGGAATACCAGGCCGAAACGCAGTACCTGTGGGTGAACGTCAGCCGCCTGCGGAAAAAGCTGGAACCGGCAGTAGACAGCCCGCGTTACATCCACACGCAGCCCGGCGTGGGCTACGTTTTCCGGCCATCATAGGCGCTAAAGATGGCGCGCTTAACCAGGGGCAGTGGGTTTTTTAAGCCCGCTGTCCCGTGTTTCCATGATCTTCCCCGCACCTGGTAAACCATGCTGACAAAGGAATAAACCATGACGAAAAAGTTCATTATCATCGCCCTGACGATTCTGCTGCTGGCGCCGGCGGTTTTGGCGCAGGGCGAAAGTGCTGTTTACGTTGCGCCGGACGAGTCATTCAGCTTTCGCTACCCGGCGGGCTGGACGCTGAGTGATGACGGGGATAACCTGCTGCTGCGGTCGCCGGAGGGGCTGATCGTCGGCGTGCTGTCCCCGGACGTGGTTTCGCGGGTGGCCGCCAGCCTGACGCCGGCGGAAACGCTGGATTTGCTGCTCAACTTCACCGAGTTTCCGTCCGGTGCGGCGGCAGAGGAAATCACCGCCGGCAGTTACGCCGCCGCGCGCGCGGCCTTCCGGCAGAGCGGCCAGCTGGAGGTAGTCGCGGTGGCCGTCCGCTACTCCGAGGCGAACACAACTATCGTCCTGGGCGTGGCCGAAGCCGAGCAGCTTCCGGCGGTTGAGGCCGTTGTGCTGGCGGTGGCCGCCAGCCTGAACGCGGGCAGCGCCCCGACGGAGGCGACCGCCGAGGCCGTCACCGAGGCCACCGCTGAACCGGATGAACCGCTGCCGGAAGGTATTTTGTTCCAGGATGATTTTGAAGCCGGGTTAAAAGACTGGTGGGCGGTTTACCAGGGTACGCCGAGTGTTGTGCTGGACGGCGGTAATGGCGCGCTTCAGGTCGGCAGCGACGAAGCCTTTTACCTGACGACCGGCGCGGACTGGACGGATTACGCTGCCGAGATGCGCGTCAAAATCATGCAGGCAGACGGCATCAGCGGGTTGGTGGGCGTGCGCTTCGACCGGGAGAAAGCAGGCGCGTATGCCGCCTTTTTTGACACCAAAGCTGGCAGCGCCGGGCTGGCCTATTTTTTCGGCTCGCAGAGTTTCAACATTCTGTCCACCAGCCGGATCAATCTGGCGGTCGGCCAGTGGTATGACCTGGAGGTATCGGTACAGGGCGACCAGGTGGAACTGCGCTTCGGCGGCCAGCGCACCAACTGGCTGACCAGCACGCAGTTTAAACAGGGGACGCTGCTGCTTTACGCCGCGCCGGGCGCGGAAATGCTGGTGGATGACATCGTAATCCGCGACCTGCGCGGGTGAGCGGTTTTGGGGGCGCGCGCCCCGCGTGTTAAGATACGAGCCTGGCCGGACTGACGTTATATTGAACCATTCGCCGGATTCGGGCATATTTAGGAAGAAAGTTTGACATAGGGCGGTTTTATGGGCAGACGATGCCGGTGGCTTGTTTTATGGGCGGCTGTTCTGGCCCTGGCCGGGATCGCGCTTCCGGCGCGGGCGCAGGGTATCAGCATCGCCGTGCAGGCCGGTTTTGACGGTTTGTTCCGGGAAAACCAGTGGCTGCCGCTGTACGTGCAGGTCGGCAACGATGGCCGCGCGGTTGAAGGGCGGCTGCTGGTGCGGCCAGAAACCTCCGGCAGCGGCATCAACAATACCTACAGCCTGCCGATCAGCCTGCCGGAAGGCTCTCGAAAGACCACTTTTTTGTATATTTCGGCCAGGAGCTTCGCCACCCAGGTGCGCGTCGAACTGGTGGATGCGGACGGCGTGGTGCTGGCGTCGCAAACGGCGGGGCTGCGTTCGATTGAAAGCCAGGATCAACTGGCAGTGGTCATCAGTGACGCGGTAGCCGGCACAACCGACCTGACCAACGCGCGCGGCGGCGGGTATGCCGTTTTCCAGGCCAACTGGTCGGTCGTTAACCTGCCGGATCGGGCGATGGCTTTACAGCCGGTCAGCCTGATGGTCTTCGGTGACGTGGACACAGGCGCGTTGAGCGCCGGCCAGCGCCGCGCCCTGGCCGATTGGGTGGCGCAGGGCGGGCATCTGCTGGTGACGGGCGGCCCGAACTGGCAGGCGACCGCCGCCGGTTTAAACGACCTGCTGCCGATGAATCCCCAGGGCAGCGCGACCTTAAACGACCTGTCGCCGCTGGCAGCCTGGGTGCGCGCAGACGACGATCTGACCGGGGCGACCGTGATCGCCACCGGCGAGGTGCGGCCAGGGGCGCGCGTCCTGGTGGGCGCGACCGCCGTGCCGCTGATTGTCCGCCGGGCGCTGGGCGCGGGCATGGTGGATTACCTGACCTTCGATCCGCAGACGCAGCCGGCGCGCGGCTGGGATGGGCTTTCGGATATGTGGTTCGCGCTGGCGACCAGCGTCAACCCCAACCCCGGCTGGCTGGACGGCATTTACAACTGGGAGCAGGCCATCAACGCGGCCAACGTCATGCCGGGCGTGAATTTGCTGCCGGACATCCTGCCGCTGTGCAGCTTTTTGGCGCTGTATATCGCGCTGATCGGGCCGCTCAATTACCTGGTCTTAAACCGGCTGAACCGGCGCGAGCTGGCCTGGCTGACCATCCCCCTGTTTATTGTCCTGTTCAGCGTCCTGTCCTGGGTGATCGGCGCGAATCTGCGCGGGAACGAAGTGACCATCAGCCAGACCGCGCTGGTACAAAGCTGGCCGGATGCCGAAAACGCCCAGGTCGAAGCCATGATCGGCCTGCTTTCGCCGCGCCGTGACCAGTACAGCCTGGCGGTTTTTGAGGACAGCTTCCTGCGGCCTGTGCCGCGTGTGGGCGGGCAGGGATCGCTGCTGTCCGGCGGCGTGCAGGCCGGCGCGGATGTGCAGCAGGCCGACTTCTTCCGCGCCGCGAACTTCCCGGTGGACGCCAGCTTCATCGCCGCCTTTAACGCGCGGACATTCATCCCCAGGCCGGAAATTAACGGCCAGGCGCGGTTGTTTGACGACGGCCCGGACGGCCAGCAAGTGCTGCGCGGCTCGGTGCGGAACGATACCGGCCAGACGCTCTACGATCCGGTTATCCTGGCGCGGGGGGCAACCTTGCGTCTGGATGCGCCGCTGGAGCCGGGCGATGTGGCCGCTTTTGACCTGACGCTGCCGGGCGAAGGGCTGCCGCCGCCGTCGCGGGCGAGTTACGCGCCGGGGTCGCTGACCACGCTGCTGACGCGCGCCAGCATCCGCACCGGCATTTCGCAGACGCTCAACGACATCCTCGGCACGCGCTTTTCCGAATGGTCATTTTATGGGCGTGCGGGCGGCACACCGGCGGAGCAGGAGGCGTACCGCCGCCGCCTGTTCCTGGCGTCTTTCATCAGCGATGCCTATAACCTGACGACCGGGCGGGGCAGCCAGGCGTATCTGGCGGCCTGGGCCGGCAGCGCGCCGCTGACGCTGGAACTGGAAGGCTCGCCCTGGACGACGCTGGATACCACGCTGTACCTGGTTCAGCTCGCGGTCGAGTTCGAAACGCCCGCCGGCGAGTCGCTGGTGTCTGCCGACCGTTTTACCTGGACGGCGCTCAATACCTCCGGGCTGTCGCCCCTGGCCCCATACTCGCTCACCCTGGAGCCGGGCGGCGAAGCGATCTTCCGGTATACGCCGCTGCCGGATGCGGTGCTGCGGCAGGTGCGCGAGCTGACCGTGAAGCTGGACCGGAACACCACCATCAGCCGCAGCGTGCCGCTGCAAATCTGGAACTGGGAAACCGACGCCTGGGAAGACCTCCAGGTGGGCAGCGGGAAGGCGCATACCATCCGCGACCCGGCGCGCTACCTGGGGCCGCAGAACGCGGTGCAGCTTCGGATTACGGCGGATATGATCGGCGGTTTTCCGCGCCTTCAAGACCTGTCGGTCGAGCAGCGCGGGCGGTTTTGAACGTATACTGGTAAAAAGAAACGTTTGTTCAGATGCGGACGGCGGGCGGCGTCCCCCGACGCTGAGGAGCGGGATTGTGACGGAACTGATTATCGAAACCAAAGACCTGCGGAAACGCTTCGGCAAGTTCGACGCGGTGAACGGCCTGTCGCTGGCCGTGCCGTCCGGTTCGATTTACGGTTTTGTGGGGCCGAACGGGGCAGGTAAAACGACGACCATGCGGATGCTCACCACCTTAACGCGCCCGACCGCCGGCGAAGCCTGGGTAGCGGGGCATTCGGTGCTGCGCGAGCCGCGCGCGGTGCGGCGGGCCATCGGTTACATGCCGGACGAATTCGGCGTCTACGATGATATGCGCGTGTGGGAATATCTGGACTTTTTCGCCGCTTGTTACGACATCCCGGAGAACAACCGCAAGCGCCTGCTGGACGACCTGCTGGAACTGGTAGACCTGACCCACCGCCGCGATGACATGGTGGACAAACTGAGCCGGGGCATGAAACAGCGGCTTTCGCTGGCGCGGACGCTGGCGCACGACCCGCAGGTGTTGATCCTGGACGAGCCGGCTTCCGGGCTGGACCCGCGCGCCCGCGTGGAAATCCGCGAGCTGCTGGTGGAACTGGCGAAGATGGGCAAAACGATCTTTTTTTCGTCACACATCCTGGCGGATGTGAGCGAAATCTGCACCCATATCGGCATTATCGAGGCCGGGCAGATGGTGGCGCAGGGCAGCATGGAGGAGATGCGCTCCCAGTTGATGCCGCACCGCGAGATTCTGGTGACGCTGCGCGACGAAGAAACGGCGGCGCGCGCCCAGATGCTGCTGGCGAACTTCCAGGGCGTGCTGGGCATCGAACGGCTGGACCCGCGCGCGGGGCGTTCGCGGCTGCGGATTGACTTCACCGGCGATGATGAAGGCGTGGCGGCCATCAACCAGAAGCTCGCCGGCGAGGGTATCGCGGTGCTGGGTTTTACCGAAGAAACCAAAGACCTGGAAACCATGTTCATGCGTGTGACCAAAGGCGTGGTGACGTAGTGTGGGTGAACAAGCGAAGGATGGCGGCTGATGCTTGAAGAACCGGTACGGCTGGTCGAATCACCTGAAGAGGCGCTCACCCCGCGCGAACGGCGGCTGGAACGCGGCGCGGCGGCCCTGCGCTGGGGCGCTTTTGCCAATGCCGCGCTGTCCGGGCTGGTGATCCTGGCGGCGCTGGCGGGCGGGCTGCGCCTTATCCCTGACCTGTTCCCGGCGCTGCACGGGCTGGTATTGGGGCGGGTGGCCGGCCCGGACGATGCCGCCGTCGCCGGGGCGATTCTGCTGACGCAGATTAATACCGCGCTGCTGCTGGTGTTGATGGTCGGCGTGCAGGCGCGGGAACTGTGGGCGCTGGCCGGGGTATGGCTGCTGGCTGCCGCTAACCTGCTGGCGATTGTGTCAGCCGGCTTTACACCCGCTTTGCTGACGGTGTTTTTTGCCGCCGGGACGGGGCTGGTCATCAGCCGGGACGCGCGCGCCTTCCGCCTTAACCCGGTGATGCTGAAGGAACTGCGCGGGCGGATGCGCGGCGTGCGGGCGTTTTTTGTCCTCACGGTTTATCTGGGGTTGATGAGCGGTTTTACGGCGCTGCTGTACCTCATCTACACACCGGTAAACCAGGTGACCGGCTCGGCAGCCGCCGGCGAGGTCGGGCGGGTGCTGTTTATGGGCATCGTCGGCATCGAACTGGTGCTGATTATCTTCATCGCGCCGGCTTTTACGGCGGGCGCGATCACCGGAGAGCGCGAGCGGCAGACCTATGACCTGCTGCGGGCGACCCTGCTGCCCGGCCCGTCGTTCGTGATGGGCAAGCTGGAGTCCGCCCTGACTTACGTGCTGCTGCTGCTGTTGGCGGCCATCCCCCTGCAAAGTATCGCCTTCCTGTTCGGTGGTGTCACCGAAGGGGAACTGGTGCTGGCGTTCGTCATTCTGACCGTGACGGCCATCACGCTTGGAACGGTCGGCATTTATTATTCGGCCATCACACCGCGCACGCTGACGGCCAGCGTGCGTTCATATACGGCCACGCTGGTGGCGGCGTTCGTTGCGCCGGTGGTGATGTCCTTCGTTCTGGGCATTCTGAACACGGCAGCCGGCAGGGCTTCGCCGGTGGTCGAAGCTGCGCTGGTATACCTGGGCGATCTGGTAGTCAGCCTGAACCCCATCGCCACCGCGCTTTCGACCCAGGAACTGCTAATTAACCGGCAGGTGATCGCTTTCTGGACGGACACGCTCGCCAGCGACGGCAGCACCATCCCGCGCGTATCGCCCTGGATCACCTTCACGATCATCTATCTGGTCGTTTCGGCGGTGCTGGTGGTGCTGTCTATCCATCGAACGCGCCGGACGGAGGGTTGATGAAGCCGCTGACACTGGATGCGCTAAAAGCGGGCGCAGCAGATTTTCTGAAGCTGATGAATGAGAAATCTGTTCCCGAATTATTCGGCATAACAGATGGTAAAGCGGTTGGCACTTATGTCGAACATGCTTTCTATGCTTATTTACAGCAGCACTATATTTATACTCGCGGTAGTTCGGCCAGCGGTATAGATTTCCCCCAACTTGAGGTGGATTTAAAGGTCACATCAATTCGGCAGCCGCAGTCATCATGCCCGTATCAATCGGCAGCGCAGAAAGTGTACGGCCTCGGTTATCATCTCATGGTTTTGATTTACGATAAAAAAGATCATACCGACTCAAAAGCGGCACAGTTGAACTTCCAGCACGCCATATTTATTCATCGTGACCATACGGGTGATTATCAAACGACACGGGGATTGTTGAACATACTGGCTGAGGAAGCCAATCTGGAGGATATAATCGCTTTTCTTGAAGATCGAAATCTGCCCCTGGACGAAATTGGTCGAGAGCAACTCGCCCGCCAGATTCTTCAATCCCCGCCGGGGCAGGGTTTTCTGACCATCTCGAATGCCCTCCAATGGCGACTGCAATATGGCCGGGCCGTTTCATTAAGCATGACCGGTGTATCGGGTATCGAAAATCTTTTGCAGGAGGCCGCCGAATGAGTAAGCGGGCGTTCGGCGATTTTCAGACCCCTATGCCTCTCGTCGAGTCTATCGTCTCGCTGCTCAAGTCATTGGGAATAGGCGCAAACCGGGTGCTTGAACCGACCTGCGGGCGCGGGAATTTTATTCATGGGCTGCTCAATGCCGGGGCGCCGCCTGCCGAAATTGTCGGCATCGAAATCTCGCAAGAATATGTGGCTCAAGCGCGTTTAATGGCCGGCGAAAACGGCGCTGTTCGTATTTTACAGGCCAACATATTTGATATGGATTTCGGCCATGACCTTTCATGGCAGAAGGATGGCGATTTGCTGGTCGTTGGTAATCCGCCCTGGGTGACAAATGCTGCTCTGGGATTGCTGGAAAGCGACAATCTACCCGCAAAAAGAAACCTGAAAAATTTACCCGGCATAGATGCTTTGACCGGAGCTTCTAATTTCGATCTGGCCGAAGCGATCTGGATTAAATTGATTCGGGAACTGTACGATCAGAAGCCGGTGATCGCGTTATTATGCAAAACCTCGGTAGCGAGAAATGTGCTTCAATATGTTCGACGCCACCAGATCGCCATCACCGATGCCAGCATCCGGCTGATTGACGCCAGGCATTGGTTCAATGCGGCGGTGGATGCCTGCCTGTTTACGATGAGCGTTAATCGCGGCAAAACCTGTTATGAGGTCGAAGTTTACGAGTCGCTTTCGACATCTCAGCCACAAAGCCGGATGGGTTTCATCGGCGATTCGCTCATTCCTGATCTCAGGCAGTATACCGAATTACAATATATAGAGGGCAAAAGTCCGTATGTATGGCGGCAGGGGATCAAACACGATGCCGCTTCAGCGATGGAACTCATTGATCGTGATGGGAATTGGTACAATGCGCTTGATGAACGGGTTGAGGTTGAGGAAACCTATCTTTACCCTCTTCTTAAAAGCTCCGACATGCGTCCATCTCAGCGAAAACTCGTTAAACGAGCTGTCATCGTGCCGCAGCGGCATGTGGGCGAAAATACCTGGAAGCTGCGGCAGGATGCCCCTGAACTGTGGCGCTATTTGAACCAGCACATTAACCTGTTTGAGTTGAGGAAATCGTCAATCTACAAAGGCAAACCGCCATTTTCCATTTTTGGTGTGGGGAGTTATACATTTTCTCCGTACAAAGTGTGTGTATCCGGTTTATACAAAATGCCTTACTTCAAAGCTGTCGGGTTGAGAGGTGGCCGTCCAGTTGTGTGCGATGACACCTGCTACCTGCTGCCGTTCAATTCTGCATCTCAGGCCGCCCGGACTGCGGCGGCTTTGAACCATCCGATCACGATCCGGTTTTTGAACAGTATCACATTCTGGGATGCAAAACGTCCGATCACAAAAGGTCTGCTCAGTCGTATTAACCTTGATGGGCTGATCGAACGGCTGCCCGAACCGGATATTCGACACAGGACGGAGAAGATATTGGACGAACTCGCCGCAAACGGTGAAATCGAAACTTTGGAATCGGCTGTGATGGAATCGCCTGCTCAACTACGGCTGTTATAGATAGAGATTGTGCGGCGATACCGACGGGCGGCAGGTGTGGTGAACAATCCAGCAGGGTAATGTGTAATCAATTCGAGAGCGGTCAGGATAAACGATGGCGACACAGGCGGTAACTTCAGAACGGGGCGCGGCATTCACTCAACTGGTGCGTGGTTGGGACCGGCGGCTGCGTCTGCGCCAGGCGACGGCCTGGCTGCCGCGCTGTCTGCTGCCAGGGCTGCTGGGCGGAATCACGATCGCCATCGTTTCGCGGCTGCGCCCCTGGCTGCTGCCGGGGCAGGTCGCGCTGGCGACCGCCGCCGCGCTGGTGGCCGGCGTGCTGGTGATGGCGCTGGTTGTGCGGCTGTGGCCGCGCCCGTACCTGGCCGTCGCCCGCCGCTTCGACCGGCAGTTTGGCTTGCAGGAGCGAGTGTCTACCGCGCTGGAACTGCTGGAAGGCCGCCTGCGCGCTGACGGCGAACTGGCCGAATACCAGATTGAAGATGCCTGGACGCACGCGCAGGCCGTCCGCGTGCGTGAGGCGCTGCCGCTGGTCTGGCGCTGGCGCGAATGGGCGGCGGCGGCGTTTCTGGCGGGTGTTCTGGCGCTGCTGCTGATTCTGCCGAACCCACAGGCGGAGGCGGTCGCGCAGCGTTCGGCAGAGCGGGTGGCGTTGGCCGAAGCCGCCGATGCGCTGAAAGATGTTACCGAGGCGGTCGCGCTTGACCGGGCGCTGACGCCGGAGGAGCGCGAACAAATTCTGGAGGCGCTGGAAAACAGCATCAACACCCTGCAAGAGCCAGGGGTGACGCCGGAGGAGGCTTTCGCGGCGCTGGCCGATACCGAAGCAGCGCTGCAAAACCAGGCCGAACAGCTAAAGCAGCAGCAGGAGGCCCAGGCTGCCGCCATGCAGGCCGCCGCCGATGCGCTGCGCCGGCTCCAGGAAGGCGGGGCAGGGGGCGAACAATCGCCTATCCCCACGCTGGAACAGCTCCGGCAAAACCTGAACCAGATGAGCGCGGAACAGCTTCAACAGGCGGCGCAGGCGCTCGAACAGGCCGCCCGGTCGCTCCAGCCGAGCAATCCCCAGGCGGCGCAGGCTATGCAGCAGGCCGCCCAGTCCATGCGCGAGGGCAGCACCGGCGCGGCAGGCGACGCGCTGGAGGAAGCCAGCCAGGGTTTGCAGCAGCAGCTCCAGACGCGGGAAGCGACCGCCGAGGAGCTAAGCCGCGCGGCGCAGGCCGTCCGTCAGGCGGGAGCGCAGATCAGCGAGCAGGGGCAGGAATTGGCCGAAGGCGGCCAGCAGCCGGAACAGGGGCAGCCGCAGCCGGGCGAAGGCGGCGAACAGGTGCAGTCCGGCCAGCCGCAGCCGGGCCAGGAAGGCGACGAAGGCCAGGGCGGGCAGGAATCGCAGCAGGCGGGGGATGGCGAACAGGGCCAGCAGCCGGGCGAAGGCGAAGGGCGGGAAGGCGAGCCGCAGGGTGATTCGCCGCCGAACGCTTCCGACAGCCCGGCGTTGGGCGCGGGCGACGCGCCGGGCGGCGCGGGGTCGGACGAGATGGGCGGCGAGCCGCAGCAGCCGGGGGCGGGCGAAATCGAGCAGAACAATAACCCGGATGGGGGCGGTTTGGGCGAATTCGAGCCGGTGTTCGCGCCCCGGCGTGTCGGCGGGCAGGGCGGCGAGCAGATCGTGCTGGAGCCGGATGCGGGGGATGTGCCGGCCATCGAAGGCGAATTCAGCCAGAACCCCACCGGCAGCGCCGGCGTGCCGTATAATCAGGTCTTCAGCGACTACCGGGACGCGGCCAACCGCGCCCTGGAGCGCGATTATATCCCGCTGAGCCTGCGCGACGTGGTGCGCGATTATTTTTCGTCGCTGGAGCCGAGTCGTTGAGCGGCCTGTTCGCCCGGCGCGGCCTGCGGGACAGCCGGCGGCTGCGCGGGGGTTTTTCCGGGTTGGTGGCGCAGGTTCCACCACAAGACGGCCAGCGGCAGCGCCAGGCATGGCACAAAGCTGCCCAAGCTGAGCGCCAGCCCGATGCTGACCAGATTCACCGGCACCAGCAGCCAGGCGGGGGCGGTTCCCATCAGGGTCATCTGGGTGTAGAGCAGGCCGAGCGGGTTGGCGATGAGGGCGCAGGCTTTGCCGATTTCCTTGGAACGCTGAAGCTGCCCCACGATGAAAATCACCAGCGCCGCCGCCCCCAGCACTACCAGCCAGACGATCAGAGTCGTGCTGAACGGCGGGCGCAGGCTTTCGCCGGACAGCCGCAGCAGGCTGAAGATGCCGGTGGTCACGCTGGCGGAGTAAACCAGATTAGCGTCTCCGCCCCGCAGCGTCAGCCAGGTGGCGATCCAATCGGGACGCCACAGCAGCGGCAGCCCCCACAGCAGCGCCGTGCAGACCAGCCATTTGAGCAGTGTGCGGCGGTCGTGCCGCAGCCAGTCCACCACATGCCAGGGCAGCAGCACCAGCATGGTCTGTGGTTTCATGGTCAGCAGCGCGCCCAGCGCCGCGCCGCGCCAGCCGGGGACGATCAGCCGTTCGGCGCTCCAGAACAGCATTTCGACCTGTCCGGCGCTCAGTTCGTGAAGAAAGGGGAAAAAGAACACCCACTTCCAGAAGTCTTTGCGGAAGGCGAAAATCAGCAGGCCGACGTTGACCACGCCCCACAGCACGAACATCAGCGGCATGGCCTGATAACCGGGCAGCGCCAGCAGCGCCCACAGATACGTGAACGGGAACGGGTAGCGGTACAGGTAGTTGCTGTACGGGTCCTGCCCGTTCAGCAGCAGCAGCCCGGCGAAGTAGTTGATCGAAAAATCGTAGGCGTTCATCGGGGGCGGCTCGCGGCATAGGTAGTTTCACAGATAATAACTATTATAGTGGCGCTGCCTTGCCGGGGAAATTGAGGATTGAATCACTGATGTTACAGGGATTTTCCCCTCAGACAGTGGGCTTAAGAAAATATCGGGATAGCTGTGGGGCGAGGCGGTGTCTCGCCCGCGAAGAAGGGTTTCCAAATTGAATCCTAAACCTTCATAATCCCACTGTTCGCCAGGCCAGAAGCGCGTAACAGGATAAATGTCAACTGATGTCGCCCAAACTATTGCCTGAACTCAAAAATCGGTATGGATTCGTTGTTATTATATTCCCGAACGATCATTTGCCTGCTCACGTTCACGTCTATCATGGTGAGAGAGTAGCCCGCATCAATTTCGAGCCTCACGAACTGGATGTTATGGACAGCAAAGGTTTTGCACAGCGGGAACTAAACGAAATATGTACGTTGTTAACACCATTTCGTCCATATCTCATTGGAGTTTGGAATGCGATACATCCTGACATACCTTTTAATCCACCATTGACAGATGTTGGAGAAGACGACAGTGAATGAGATGACTTTGTATCGGTTTGTTCGTCCCACTGCGGTGGAAATCCGGGACGGGAGTTTGTGGGTCACGCTGGAAGATGAACGTATTATCTCCACCCCGTTGTATTGGTATCCCTGGCTCGAAGACGCAACACCCGACCAGCAGCGGCACGTTGAACTGCTGCCGGATGCCGTCTATTGGCCCGATTTGGAAGAAGGGTTGGAAGTAGAAGGGATGCTGCGGGGCATTCGTCCTTCGCCGTCTGCCCATCCAACCCATACAATTGACAATGCTTAATGAGTTCACTAGCGACGAAGGACGGCTTATGACCGACGCACCAGTGACAGATATTCATGTTGAGGAATTTAGCCGCATCGTCCGGGCGATTGAAGCCGAAGTCGGGCGCGTGATCGTCGGCCAGCGGGAAGTCGTGCGCGGCGTGCTGATCTGCGTGCTGGCAAGCCGCCATGCCCTGCTGGAAGGCGTTCCCGGCCTGGGTAAAACCATGCTGATTCGCGCCCTGGCCGACGCGCTTGATCTGAAGTTCGCCCGCATCCAGTTCACACCCGACCTGATGCCCGCCGACATCACCGGCACGGACATCCTGGAAGAGGACGAAAGCGGGCGCAAGGTCAAGCTGTTCCAGCCCGGCCCGGTGTTCGCCAACCTGATTCTGGCGGACGAGATCAACCGCGCCACGCCCAAAACGCAGTCGGCGCTGCTGGAAGCCATGCAGGAGCAGACTGTCACGGTCGCCAACCGCAGCTACCGGCTGGAGCCGCCGTTTTTCGTGCTGGCGACTCAAAATCCGCTGGAAATGGAAGGCACGTACCCGCTGCCGGAAGCGCAGCTTGACCGGTTTATGTTCAAGGTGCATGTGGCCTATCCGTCGGCGGCGGAACTGGTGAGCATCCTCGACCGCACGACCGGCGCGGAAATCCCCGCCGCGCGCAAAGTGGCCGACGGCAGGCAGATTATTGCGATGGGCAAACTGGCGCTCAATACGCCGGTCGCCAGCCACGTCAGCGAATACGTGGCGCGGCTGATCGTCGCCACCCACCCGGAGGACGACTCCGCCCCGCCGATGGTCAAAAACTTCGTGCGCTACGGCGCGAGTCCGCGCGGGGCGCAGGCGCTCATCATCGGCGGCAAAATCAACGCGCTGCTGGAAGGGCGCTACAACGTGTCGTTTGACGATATTCAGGCGGTGGCGGCCCCGGCGCTGCGTCACCGGCTGCTGCTGAATTTTGAAGGGCTGGCAGAAGGCATCAGCGCCGACGATGTGATCGCCGAACTGCTGAAGCAGGTTGAAAAAGCATAACACGGAGACACAAAGACACGAAGACTCGGCGTTTTTCTCTCTGTGCCTTTGAGCCTCCGAGTCTCTGTGTTAAGGTTTTGAAGGGACTTTAACGATGACTGTGACGCTGCGCGACATCACCGCCGAAAACTGGCGGGCGTGCGCCCGCCTGAAGGTGGCCGACGACCAGCAGGGGTTCGTGGCCTCCAATGCTTACTCGCTGGCGCAGTCGAAGTACGAACCCGAACTGATTCCACTCGGCATCTACGATGACGAAACGATGGTCGGTTTTTTGATGTACCGGGACGAAGATTTTGGCCTGGGTAAGGTGTGGGCGGTCTACCGGCTGATGGTGGCGCACGAACACCAGGGTAAGGGGTATGGCCGCGCCGGCATGGAGCTGCTGATAAACCGGCTGAAGGCCGTCCCCGGTTATTCGGCCATCCTCATCAGCTTCGTGCCGCAAAACGACGCCGCGCGGCAGCTTTATGCCAGCCTGGGATTTGAGGATACCGGCGAGGTGGACGACGGCGAGATCGTCTACCGGCTGCCGCTGCGAGGAAGAACGTAACGAACTTTGCGACGAGCCTTTAAGGGGCTGAGATGGCCGACGAGCGATTGTTTGATGAAACGACGCGGCGCAAGCTGGAACAGTTGATGTTGGTGGCGCGGCGGGTGCGCGCCGGCGCGATGAAAGGCGAGCGCCGCTCTACCAAACGCGGCACGAGCATCGAATTCGCCGACTACCGCAACTACGTGCGCGGCGACGACCTGCGCCGCCTGGACTGGAATATCTACGGGCGGCTGGAGCGCCCCTTCATCAAACTGCTGGAAGACGAAGAAGACCTGGCCGTGCATCTGATTCTGGATGTTTCCGCCAGTATGGACTGGCCGCAGGAAGGCGAACGCGACCGGAACAAGTTCCTGTACGCGCGGCGGCTGTTCGCCGGGCTGGCTTATATGGCGCTGGCGACCAACGACCGGCTGGCGCTGCTGGCGACCAGCGATACGGCAGTACAGCCTTTCGGGCCGGTGCGTGGGCGGGGGTTCGGCCTGCCGATGTTGGCCTATGTGGGCGGCCTGAAGGCGGCGGGTATCACCGACCTGAACGCCGCGCTTAAGGATTACGCGCTGCGCGCCGGGCGTCCGGGGTTATGTTTTATCATCAGCGACCTGCTGATGCCGGGCGGGTATCAGGAAGGCATCAACCGTTTGCTGAGCCGAGGGTACGAAGTCGGCCTGATTCACGTGCTGTCGCCGGACGAAATCGAGCCGCCGCTGGGCGGTGATCTGCGGCTGGTGGATGTGGAAACCGGGCAGGCGCAGGAAGTGACCATAGACGCCGGGATGCGCGACCTGTATATCAAACGCCTGGAAGCCTGGCGCGAGGGCATCCGCGCCGACTGCGTGCGCCGGGGCGTACATTACGTCGGCGTGGATACCGGCGTTCCCTGGGAAAAAGTGATTCTGTTCAACCTGCGCCGCCTGGGGGCGGTAAAATAGGCGAAAGCGTTAACGCAAAGAAAGACTTAACACAGAGGCTTAAAGACGCAGAGCCACAGAGAGAAAAGCCGGAGGCGCAAAGAGGAAAAGGCGTAACGCAAAGAACGCAAAGGGGCGAAGGCGCAGAGGGAAATGAATGAAAATGAACTCAGCCAGCATATTATCGCAGCGGCTATTGAAACACATCGCACGCTGGGTGGGCCGGGACTGCTGGAAAGTGTGTACGAAGAAGCGTTCGCATGGGAACTGGAACAGTGAGGATTGCGTGTAGAGCGGCAGAAGCTTGTACCGATTGATTACAAAGGCAAAACACTGGCGACGCCGCTCCGAATTGATGTACTGGTGAATAATCTGGTCATTGTGGAATGTAAAGCGGTGACCGAATACAACCCGATTTTTGAGGCTCAGGCGCTCACTTATCTGCGTTTGACAAATCTGAGGCTGGCGCTGGTGATTAACTTTGGGACAAAGTACGTTAAACAGGGTATAAGGCGGGTGGTTAATGGATTATCGGAATAAATGCACTCTGCGCCTTTGCGTTGAGTCTTTAGAGGCATTTTTATGACTTTCCTGACACCGCTGGCGCTGGTCGGCGCGCTGCTCGCCATCCCCGTGATTCTGCTGTACATGCTGCGGCTGCGGCGGCGCGAGGTGATCGTGTCCAGCACGTTTTTGTGGCAGCAGGTTCTCCAGGACAGCGAGGCCAACACGCCCTGGCAGCGCCTGCGCCGGAATATTTTGCTGCTGTTGCAGCTCATCATCCTGGCGCTGATGGTCTTCGCGCTGGCGCGCCCGTTTATGATTGTGCCGGCGGTCAGCGCCGGGCAGATCGAACTGCTGGTGGACGCTTCCGCCAGCATGAACGCGACCGATCTGCCGGGCGGCGGTTCGCGTTTTGAGGAAGCCAAACGCCAGGCGCTCAGCATCGTGGATACGCTCGGCGCAGGCGACACGGTGACGGTGATCCGCGTGGCCGATGTGCCGGCGGTGGCCGTCCCGGCGACCGACGACGCGGCGGCGCTGCGGGCGGGCATCAACGCCTTGCAGCCCGTCCAGGCCGAGGCCGATTGGGTGGCCGCGCTGACGCTGGCCGCCGCCGACGCTGCCGGCGCGCAGCAGGCCAGCATCGTTATCATCGGCGACGGCGGCCTGGGCGATGCCGAAGGGCTGCCCGGCATCCCCGGCGAAATCCGCTACGTGCCGGTGGGTGTGGCCGACAGCAACCTGGCGATCAGCGCCCTGGCGGCGCGCGCCCTGCCGGGGCAGCCGCCGCAGTTGTTCGCCCAGATCACCAACTACGGCAGCCAGGACGCCGACGTGATTTTCGACCTGCGTGTGGACGGCGCGCTGTTCACGGCCCGGCGCTATACCGTCCCGGCGGGACAAAGCCTGCCGCTGGTGTCGGAGTCGCTGCCGGATGGATTCGGCGTGCTGCAAGCCGGGTTGACGCGCCCCACCGGCTCGCGCGTGCCGGACTACCTGTCCGCCGATGATACCGCCTGGGCGGTGGCTGCCGAAGGCGGCGCGCGGCGTGTGCTGCTGATGACCGCCGGCAACCTGTTTCTGGAGCAGGCGCTTCGCAGCCTGCCGGGCATCCAGGCTTTCCGGGGGGACGTGAACCGTCCGCTGCCCGCCGAACCGTATGATCTGTATATCTTCGACGGCTGGCTGCCCCCCGGCAGTCTGCCGGATGGCGATCTGCTGTTCGTCAACCCGCCGGGTAATACGGCGCTGTTCACCGTCGGTGCGGAAAGCAGCGCCACCGCCAACCCGATCGTGCGCCGGGACGACCCGCGTATGGCTTTTGTGGATTTTGACGACGTGAACGTGCTGAAGTTTAAACGTATCACCGGCGCGGACTGGGCCGAAACGCTGATCGCGGTCGAGGGTGGGCCGCTGCTGCTGGCGGGCGAAACCGGCGGTCGGCAGGCTGCCATCCTGACTTTCGACCTGCGCGAGTCTGACCTGCCGCTGCAAATCACCTGGCCGGTTTTGATGGCGAACCTGCTGGAATGGTTCACGCCGCAGGCGGTGGTTTCCGCGCCGGACGGCCTGCTGGTCGGGCAGACGATGGCGATTCGCCCGGCGGCGGGCGCGGCGCAGGTGCGTTTGACGCTGCCGGACGGCTCGACGCGCGCTTTGCCGGTTGACCGGGAGACGCTGGCTTTTGCCGAGACGGGCGCGCCGGGGATTTATCGGGTGGAGGTGCTGGGCGAAAACGGCCTGATGCAGTCGGCGCGGGTGGCCGTCAACCTGTTCGCGCCGGGGGAAAGCGCCATCGCGCCGCGTTCGACGCTCAGCCTCAGCGGCGCGACCATCACACCCAGCGCCCGCGACGAAATCGGCCAGCGCGAGTTCTGGCCGCTGGCGGCGCTGGCGGCGCTGCTGGTGCTGCTGGTGGAATGGTACGTGTATCACCGGCGGCTGCGGGTGCGGACGATGTTCCGCCCGGCGCTGCGTCAGCGCGAAGTGGTGGGGTGAAACATAGGGGGTAATCCTAAATGGGCTATGTTTTTATAAGCTATTCACGCAAAGATGCTGTTTTTGTAGAGCAGCTTTCATCCGACCTTCGGCAGGCAGGGGTGCGAATATGGCGAGATGTTGATTCGATAGCCCCCGGCCAAGATTGGGCTTTAGAGATTCGACACGCGGTAGAGGGTGCAAATGTACTTTTATATGTATCCAGCCAGAATTCATCCAATTCAGAATGGATGGCAAAGGAACTCGAACTAGGTATTCAAAACTCGAAGATGAAGGTAATTCCTGTCGTGATTGACGATGAAGGCTCACGAAGGATGCCCTTGTTTTTATACCGCATACAGTGGCTCGATTTCCGTACCAACTATGAGGCCGCTTTTCAAAGGCTTGTCGCTGTTTTGCCGGAAGGAGTGCGTGAAGATCGCCCACTACAACCGGCGAAACCACAATCTAAGGGCTATGTGTTTATCAGCTACGCGCAGGAAGATACAGATTTTGTGATACGTCTGCGTGATTTTTTGAAAGACAAGGGCTACGGCTACTGGGATTATCAAGACAGTGACCGGGATTATCACACCCAGTTGTTTCTGGAATTAGAGACAGTGTAGTGACCCCCAGAGATTGGACAGGATGCTAAATGCAGTATCATAGTCCAAGAGAGGAAAGGTCACATGAGCAAGCGACGGAAGTTCAGTCCAG
>QUBZ01000074.1 GCA_014338005.1 Chloroflexota bacterium
CTGCTGGTCAGCAGCGGCGCGATTGAACGCCTGGTGCGCGTGCTGCCGCGCCCGGCGCAGAGGTGGACGCGCAACTTTTTACGTTCCGACCCTCCGGCGGCGCTCGGCACACGCTTTGAGCCGGAATAGGCGGCCTGTCTGGGCCGCCCGCCGGCGTATAGTCGTTCAGCTTTGCCGGATGGCCTGCAAACGCCGCCGCGCGTCCGGCGCGAACGCATACGGGTAAACCTGGCTCCAGGTCAGCACCCAGTCATAATCGCGGGCGGCGGCCTCGACCTCGCCCTGGGCTTCCAGGATGAGGCCGCGCAGGTAATGGCGGCTGCCGGTTTCCGCCGCCGAGAGCGCGCCGGTGATGGCGCGCAGCGCGTCGTCATAGGTGCCCAGGTTGTACAGCGCGCGCGCCCGGTATTCGTCGGCCAGCGGGCGCAGTTCGCCCGACAGGTTCGTCGAAGCCGCATTGAGCAGGTTTAATGCCTGTTCAAAATCCGCCGAATCGCCCGCTTCGTCAATCAAAATACGCGCTTGCAGCAGTTGAATTTCCGCGTCCGGCACCACCCCCGCGCCGAGCAGCGCCTCGGCATCATCTTCGGCTACCCGGTAATTGCCGGCCCGGTAGGCGGCCTGCATCCGCAGCGCCTGTACCGCCGGGTCGTTCGTCAGGGCAAAAGCGCGGGTCAGGTCATCGCGCGCCAGGTCATAACGGCCTTTGCGCCCGTACAGCGCCGCCCGCGCCGCCAGCACCTCCGGCGTCAGCGGGTGGTCGTCGCCGCCGGCCAGGGCCTGGTTGTAGGCTTCCAGCGCCAGATCGAAGTTGTTTTCGCGCACGCGCGCGTCGCCCAGCAGTTTGTAACCCAGCACGCTGCCGGGATAATAAAACAGATACCCCTGTGCCAGCAGCACCGCCAGCCCCGGTTTGTTCTGCTCCAGCGCGACGCGGATTTGCAGCAGATGCGCCTGTTCCGCCGCCGTGTAAATATACAGCGCCAGGAATGCCTGGTAGGCCGCCAGATCGTATTCGCCCTGGGCGAAATACAGCTCGCCCTTTTCGACGATCAGGTAAACGTTGGCGGCCAGTTCCGGTACGGACAGCCCCCGGTCAAGCGCACCGATGGCCCGGTTATAGTCGCCGACCAGGGCGTAACGCCGCGCCAGCGCCAGGTAAGACCACATCAGCCGCGCGTCGCGGTTGATGGCGGACTGGGCGCGGTCTTCGACATTGGTCATCAGCGCCCGCGCTTCGTCGCGCCGCCCCTCGTCCAGCGCGCGCGCGGCACGCTGCACATCCACATAGGCCAGCCCGGCGTTAACCAGCGGCGCGTAGTTGTCGTTCGGTTTTTCCGGCAGGCGGCGTTCGGCGCTTTGGAGCAGGGCGGCGGCGGCATCCAGCTGGCCGTCCTCGGCCAGTGCCAGCGCGCGGTAAAAATAGGGGTTCGGGTTGAAGTCGCTGGCGACCAGCGTGACTTCGAACTCCAGGGTGGGCAGCACCAGTTCAACCTGTCCCTGGTTTAAAAGCGCCACCGCGTCCCGAATCGAACGTTCGATCACCGGCGGGTAAATTTCGGTCGGCTGCACAACGCCGCGAGGGATTTCCGGCGGGACGGGTGGGCTGGGCGTGTAGGTCAGCTCCGGCGTGGGGGATGGGGTGGGCGTCTGGCCGGGGGTGGGCGTGTAGGTCTGGGTGGGCGGCATGGGCGTCCGGCTGGGCGTGGTCGTCGGGGCGAACAGCACCGCGCGCGCCGCCGGGTTATTTAGCACCACCAGCGCGCCGCCGCCGATCAGCATAATCAACAAAACGGCGATGCCGATGGCGATATACAGCCGCAGCACCAGCACGTCGCGCTCGCCGGCGCGCTGGCCGGTTTTGCGCGCCCAGGTGATGCCGGCGTCGAAGGGCGACAGGTAATCGCGCACTACCGCATCCAGTTCGCTTTGCGCCTGGGCGATGCGCTGCGCGTCCGGTATCGGCACGCCGGGGGCCTGCGGCGCCGGCGGCGTTGGGGCAGGGGCGGATGCAGCGGCAGGAGCGGGCGGTTTTAAACCAAGCTGCTCGGCCAACTGGGCCATCGTCAGCCCCAGCGATTGCAGCGATTTTAACCCCACCTCGTTATTGGGGTTGACTTGCAGCAGCCGGTATAAACAGACCAGTTTTTCGCGCTGGTCGCGGGCCACGCTCATCAGCCATAACCAGGCGGCCTCGCTGCTTGGCTCCAGCCGGAGCGACTGCTGGAGTAACTGCCGCGCCTGGTCTTTCTGTCCGGCTTTGGCCGCTGCGATTCCCTGCCTGCGTAGCTCTTTTGCCTGTTCGCTCGCCACGATCTCACCCCCTGCTGGATACCCCTGATTGTATCCTAAACCGCGCGAGAGGAAAAAGAGGGCGACCCTTATTCAGAGCCGCCCCACATCGTTGTACTGGACAGAACGGCACAAGATGTCGCACAGAATGGAACAAGGGGCTTAAGCCCCCTGTTCACAGGTTTCTGCACAGATCGTTACTGGCGCGGCTCGACTTCCGCATTCACGTAGACGATGCGCCCTTCGACCTGCGCCGTGATCGGGGTGTTGGCAGCCAGATAATCGCGGGTGGCTTCATAATCCACACGGCCAAAGTCGTAGGGGTTGATGGCGTTTTCCGCAAACATGCTGTAACCGTCGCCGCCGGTGCGGATGAAGCTGATGGTCGCCAGGCTGTAAACCGCTTCGAGGTCAATCGGCGCGTATTCGCCGTCTTCGCCCAGCACTTCCACGCTCACGATGCGGCTGCCCCGCTCCTGGGTCGGGTCTGCTGTGAAGCGCAGGCCGGAAACCTGCGGGAAGCGCCCCGGCGCGCCGGCGCGTTTGACCAGGCCGTTTTCGACAACCAGGCCGGATACGCCGTTTTCCAGCGCGGCCACCACGTCCGCGCCCGTCGCGCTGAAGGTGCTGATGAGGTTGCCGAACGGGTGGACGGTCAGCACTTCGCCCAGGGTGATTTCGCCCGGCTCGATGTTGGCGCGGATGCCGCCGCCGTTCATAATGGCGATCTGTGCGCCGGTTTCCGCCCGCAGGGCGTCGGCGATCAGGTTGCCCAGGTTACATTCTTCGACGCGGCAAACGGTGCGGTCGCCCACCAGCAGCACTTCGGTCGTCGCGCCGATGGACGTATTACGCAGTTCTTCAATCGGCCCGGCCAGTTCGGCCAGCAGGTCGGACATGGCGGCGTCCGGCGTGATATACCGCGACAGCAGAATCGAGTCGCCGCTGGCGCTCGTCACCAGGCCGGCGGCGTCGAATACCACGTTCAGGCGGCCCAGGTAAACGTTGTTCGACCCGGCCTGCACGTAATAAACCGGCTCGCCGGCGGCGCTGTCGAACTTCAGCGGGTAAACGTCGGTGGCCGCTTTGTAGATGTTGCTGTACAGAGTGTGGCTGTGGCCGCCGATCACCACGTCAATATTTTCAAGCTGAGTGACCAGCGGCAGATCAACCTCGATGCCGACATGCGTGAGCAGGATAATTTTGTTGACGCCCTGTTCCACCAGCGCGGCGGCGGCTTCGTTCGCCACAGCCGCATATTCGCTGCTGAAGGCCAGTTCCGGGCCGGGCGAAGCGATATTAACCGTGTCGGCGGTGGTCAGGCCGATGATACCGACCTGCTGGCCGCCGACTTCTAACACGACCGACGGGACCCACATATCCGCCAGCAGCGGCGAGGCGCTGGCGTCAATATTGGCCGCTACCACTGGAAAATCCAGCCCTTCGATAAAACGCGCCAGGATGTCATCGCCGTTGTCAAACTCATGGTTGCCCAGGGTCATCGCGTCGTAACCGAGCAGGTTCATGATCTGAACCTGATCCTGACCGAGGTACTGGGTGTGGTACAGCGAGCCGGTGAAGCGGTCGCCGGCGTCCAGCAGCAGCACGTTTTCGACCTCACCGCGAATCTGGCTTACTACCGCCGCCTGCCGGGCAACGCCGCCGTCGCCGCTGCTCTGCGGCTCGTGACCGGCGTGCGTGTCGTTGGTGTGCAGGATGGTCAGGGCGAAGGTTTCGTCCTGGGCGGCCACCGGCGAAACAGCCGCCAGCAAAACCAGCACAAAACAAAGCGCGAACTTCCGTAACATGAACCCACTCCTTTAAACAAATGCACTAATTGGTGATACTGCCGCACTTTTTTTATCGCACGGCGGACAGTGAGTTTAAGACATTGTTAAGGATTGTGCAATATCGTCTGATGAGCGAAGGGAAAACAAAAAGGGTATGTCCGCGAACATACCCTTCGCATTTAGCGATACCCGGCGGCCTACCGGTGATAATGCGTCGGCCAGCCCAGGTATTTGTTGAAGGCTTCGTAAACGGCCCCGGCGACCTTGGCCTGGTTGATGGTTACGTGATGTTCGTAACCGTTTTCGCAGATGTACTGCAACAATTCCTGGAAGTGCGGCACACGCACCACGCCGTAACCGCCGAAAGTGTTCAGCGGGTCATTGGTGAACTCGCCCTCGCCGACGTAGGCGGTGATCTTCCCGGCCATGTCGTCGGTGGACACGCGCAGATAGGTGAACGGCGCTTCCCGCACGCGCCCGTAGATCGTGCCATAGGTGTTTTCAGCGCCGACGGAGCCGGCGATGATTTCCTGGTACTGCATCACCGGGATGTCGTCTATGAAAACATCTTTCGGCAGGTTGGAGCAGTGGAACACCACGCCCTTGTCCGGGTCGTCGCCGTAGTTGTTGTTCCAGTCCACCAGCGCGCTCGGTTTGCCGGAGGCCAGCGCCAGCGCCAGCATCGCCACCGTCCCGGCCACATCGGTTTCGCAGGCTGACGGGGCCAGGCTGTTGCTCATCATGCTCATAATCGAACACGGCACGATGCCGAAATATTCCTGCATCGAAGTCCAGCATTGAATGGCGGTTGCGTCCAGTTCCGAGTCGGCCATCCAGCGATCCATCACCACGCCAAACTTCGCCATCTTGGTCATCGCCAGGTCTGGCACGCCGGCGGTGCGGGCATATTTTTCGACCAGCGCGCGTTTAACCAGCACGTCGGCGTCGTTATCGGCCAGCCGTTCGATGCGCCCGAAGGCTTCCGAGAGGTCGAGCGTTTCGACACTGATGCCGGCGCGTTCCAGCAGTTTTTCGCTGTAACGCACGGTTTTGAAGGCCGCCGGACGCGCGCCCAGGCAGCCGATGCGCGCGTTACGCATCCCACGAACCACCCGGCAGACCGCCGCGAACTGCTTGAGGTCGTTCATGAACGATTCGCTGGTGGGGTCAACGGTGTGCAGGCGAGTGAGCGAGTACTGGATGCCGTACTGCCGCAGGTTGTTGCAGATGCTCATTTTGCCGCAAAAGCTGTCGCGGCGGTCGTCAATGCCCATCCGGCTGGCGTCGTCCGGGAAGGCGTGAATCATCACCGGCACGTTCAGATTGGCGCGCTTTAAAACGTCCGCCATCGCCGTTTCTTCGCCGAAGTTGGGCAGCGTAATCAGGATGCCATCAATTTCGTCGCGGTGCTGGCGGAACAGGTCGGTGCAGATTTGCACCTCGCGCATGGATGTGATCGCCCCACACGAAGTCTCGTTTTCCCCGACGATGATGGGTTTGATGCCGGCTTCTTTCAGCACATCCAGGATAATCTTGCGCCCGGTTACAGCCAGATGATTTGGGAAAAAGCCCCGGTTGCCGACGATCACGCCCAGCGTCACAGGGCGCAGGGCGCGCGGCGTGCCGTCTATCGGTTTGGGTTGGGTCATGGGGAGGGTCATAAGGTTACATCCTTAAAATACAAAAGGCGGTAATTTTGAAGGGGGCAATTCTCCACCCGCGCGGGGCGGGGGATGATGCTCCTGCCAACTTGTCAGTATAACGCATTTGGCGCAAAAACGAGGATGACAAACGGCGGGGAAAGCAGATGTGTTCCGACATGTCGCCGCCAACAATCAACAGAGCGGGGAAAACCCCGCCCTGTGTCGAACCGGAAGGGCGCGACCGTCGCGCCTGGTTTGGTCTGCTGTTAACTACTTCTCCAGGGCAAAACCGGCGGCTGCCCACGCATCCGAACCGCCGCTGAGGCTGCGAGCATTCGCATAACCCAGCATTTGCAGCGCCTCGGCGGCGAAAGCGCCGCGATGGCCGATGCTGTCGTAGACCACAATCGGCGCGTCCATGTCTTCCGGCAGGCTGTCCAGGAAGTCGCCAAGCTGGCGCAGCGGCGCGTTGACCGCACCGGCGATATGCCCGCCTTCAAATTCGGCGGGTTCGCGCACGTCCAGCAGGAAGGGCGGGTTTTCGGCCAGCGCCACGTTCAGGTCGTCGGCTTTGATCGCGCCGAAGCCCTGCGGCAGGCTGCTGAGGTAGGCGTCTACCGTCGTCCACAGATCAGCGTCCACTTGGGGGAACGCGCCCACCGTCACCGCCGGCGTAGACTCTTCGACCAGCGCGCCGCCGGCAGCCGACCAACCCTTGAGGCCGCTTCGCAGGCTGACGGCCTTCTCGTAACCCAACAGGTTCAGCGCCATCGTCGCCAGGCCGCCGCGATGCCCAACCGAGCAGTACACCACAATCGGCTGGTCCTGGGCCGGCAGCAGGTGCAGGTTTTTCGCCAGGTCGCGCAGCGGGATATTGACCGCGCCTTCGATATGGCCGCCTTCGTATTCATCCAGTTCGCGCACGTCCAGCACAAAAACCTTGCCCAGATCGGCCTGGAGCTGGCTGGCGGGGATGCTGGCAAAACCCTGCGGAATATTTGCCAGGAAGTCCACCAGCAGCGGCTGGAGCTGCGTCACGCTCATCACCGCGCCCTGCGGCAGCACGACTTCTGCCGGGGCTTCTTCCGCCGGGGCAGCGCCGCCGACGACCGGGAAACCGGCGTTAATCCAGGCCATGATGCCGCCGTTTATGTTGCGGACGTTGGTATAACCCAGCATCCCCAGGGTGGTCATGCCGATGGAACCGCGAAGCCCGGCTTTGCAGTAAACCAGGATGGGCGTGTTTTTATCTTCGGGAAGCTGGCTCAGGTTTTGCGCCAGCGTCCGCAGCGGGATATTCACTGCGCCCTCAATGTAGCCATCGGTTTCCCATTCGCTCGTTTCGCGCACATCCAGCAGGAAGGGCGGGTTTTCGACCAGTTCGGTCGCCGCCGCATCCACTGCCAGCAGGCCAAAGCCCTGCGGAACGGCGCTGAGGTAAGCGTCCACCGCCGCGACCAGCGCCGGGTCAATCGCCGCGCCCGCGCCGGCTGCCGGCGAAACCATTTCGGTTGACACTTCAAAACCCGCGTTGGCCCAGGCATCGAAGCCGCCGGCCAGGTTGAGGACGTTGGTGTAGCCCAGCACACTCAGAGACACCATCGCCATCGCGCCGCGATGCCCACCCTTGCAGTAGACCACAATAGGCGCGTTCAGGTCGGCGGGCAGCAGGTTCAGGTTTTTGCCGATTTCCCGCAGCGGCACATGCACCGCGCCGGGGATAAGGCCGTTTTCGACCTCGGCAGGTTCGCGTACATCCAGCAGGAAGGGCGGATTTTCGGCCAGAGCCACATTCAGGTCTTCAGCTTTGATCGAACCCCAACCCTGGGGCAGCACTTTATTCAGATAGTTATCCAGCACCGCTGCCATATCCAGCGCGGCTTCTTCCGGCGCATCTTCCGGCGCACCGACGACCGGATTGCCGGCGTTCACCCAGCCATCATAACCGCCAGCCAGGTTGCGGACGTTGGTATAACCCATCATGCCCAGCGCGGCCATCGCAATCGCGCCGCGATGCCCGCTCTTGCAGTACACCACAATCGGCGCGCCCGTATCTTCCGGCAGTTGGCTGAGGTTAGCGGCGACTTCCCGCACCGGAACATGAACCGCGCCTTCGATGTAACCGCCGTCCCATTCGGCCTGTTCGCGCACATCCAGCAGGAAGGGCGGGTTTTCGACCAGCTCAATCGCCAGGTCTGGCGCTGTCACCAGTCCCCAGCCCTGTGGCAGCACGTTATTCAGGTAGGCGTCAATTTGCGCCACCAGCGCGGCATCCACTGCCGGGCCTTCGCCGGAAACCGCCTCGACCGGCGCAGGGTCTACCGCGTTGCCGGCATCCTTCCAGCCCACAAACGCGCCGGCCAGGTTGCGGACGTTGGTATAGCCCATCATGTCCAGCGCCATCATAGCAATCGCGCCGCGATGCCCACTCTTGCAGTAGACCACAATCGGCGCATCCAGGTCGGCGGGCAGTTTGTCCAGGTTTTTCGCCAGTTCCCGCAGCGGCACATGCACCGCGCCGGGGATGACACCTTCGGCCACTTCTTCCGGCTGGCGCACGTCCAGCAGGAAGGGTGGATTTTCGACCAGTTCGGTAGCCAGATCGGCTATTTTGACCAGGCCGAACCCCTGCGGGATGCTCGTCAGGTACGCGCCGACCGTCTCCGGGGCGACCGTTTCCTGCGCCAGCACCGGCATCAGGCCGGTGAAGACCAGGCACAAAAGCGCACTTAAGATAAGCAGTCTTCGTTTCACGGCTTTGCTCCTCAATACTCGGTTTTTACGAACGAATTTTGAATTTGAACCCGCACATCTTGCAGGGGCGCGGGTAACGCACCCCTGCCTGTTCCCATTTTTAGCTTCCCGGCGGCGCGTCGAGCGGGTCAACCGGCGGCGCGTCGAGCGGGTCGGTGCTGCCGGCGGGGGCAGTTTCCTGCCCTGGCCGGTATTCGTAACGCTCCGGCAGCGGCGGCGCGAACGGCACGATCACGGCGGCGTTGGCCGCGCGGAATTCCTCCGGCACTTTGTCCGGCGTCAGGAAGTAGTCGTCGTTGCCATGACAGCTTTCGCAGCTTTCGGTCTGCGGCGTGCGAAGCTGGATGTTATGCGGCGTGGCATATGTCCAGGTCGGCAGCGCGTCGAAGTTCGACAGCACATCCTCGCCGTAGAAGGCGAACAAATCCGGGAAGGTCGGCACGTGGCGCACTGGCACGTAGCGGTAGGGACGCTGGCTGTTACGCAGCGGGTTGCGCCCGATGGTGAAGGCCAGTTCCTCATGTTCCAGCCGGTAGAACGGCACGCCTTCATCAGACTGCTGGAGGTGGCAGTCCGTACAGTTGATGTAAGTCGTCGAGTGGCAGACCTGGCACGACAGCACTTCCGTACCGTGCGCGTCGTGATATTCGTTGCCCTGGCCGATGGCGATGTCGTCCCGGTGGCAGTCCTCGCAGGCGGGGGCCTGCGCGCCATCGTAACGATGCTGCGGGATTTCGCCCGTCAGCACGTAATCGGTGCCGTGCATGTCGTCCCCGGTATGACAGTCGGTGCAGGTCATCCGCGCCTGTCGCAGGTGGACATCCGCCGGGATGCCTTCATGCGCGCCGGTATATTCGTTTTTCACCCGGCTGCCATGACAGGCGGTACACTGGCGGCTCATCGAAGGTGTCCGCGTGAAGGTGTGGCCGTTGACCAGCCCACCGCCGACGCTGGTCGGCTGGCTGATGTGACACTGGCCGCAGGTGGCATGGCAGTCGTTACAATGATACGACTGGCCTTCTTCGATGACCGGATGGTTTTCCGGCATACTGCGCTGGTACAGCACCGTATCGTACCCTGCCAGGTTGTAGTGCAGGCTGTATTCCTGGTAAGGGGCGATGTTTTTATGGCAGCTTCCACAGGCTGTCAGCGCGTCTGCCGATGGGTCGCGCACCAGACCTTCATGCGCGGCGGTTTTGTCGTCCACGTTCTGGCCGCCATGACACTGCGTGCAGGGGATGTACCCGTGTACGTCTTTCTGCACCGCGTCGGCGTTAATCAGCACTTTTTCCCATACCTCCAACGGAGGCACAGATCCCCCTCAGCCGGAGCCTTCGGACAGTTTTTCCACCACCTCCGGTTCTTCGGCCAACTGCTGGAGCAGTTCGGCATCCTGATGGCAGTTAATACAGCTCGTGTCAAGCGGCTGGATGGTCGGCAGCATGGCGACCAGTTGGGCGACCGCCGCTTCTTCCTCCGGCGTTGCTGCCGCCGTCACCACCACCGGCTCGACCGCCGGGGCGGGTTCCTGCGCCGCAGCCCAGGCGGCCACTGCCAGCAGTAAGACGGCTGCAAAAACAAGTGGGGTTAATTTCATCGGCATTCCTCCGCGTGGTGTCCCCCAGGTGGAGCAGTCCGCACGTTTTTGCGCGGATTTTCACAAATTGTACCACTGTTTCTTTATCTAAATCAATAAACTGCATTTGATTTGCTTATACAACCTTCTTATAGGTTTGCATAAGTAAAACAAATGGAAGATGGGCTGATGGTTATTGATTTTATGAGGCAAACTTTGTTACGATAGACACAAGGGGGAATGGAGCCTATGCTCGATATATATGAAATGGAAGTCTTCCTGGCCGCCGCCGAAACCGGCAGTTTTTCTGAAGCTGGCCGGCGGCTGCAAATGTCGCAGCCGGCTGTCAGTATGCAGATTCGCGGCCTGGAAAAACGCCTGGGGGTAGAACTGTTTCACCGCGCCGGGCGGCATATCAATCTGACCGAAATCGGTCAGGCGCTCGTTCCCCTGGCGCGCGATCTGGTGAACCACGCCGCCCAGGTGCAGGAGGCCGTCGCTTCCTTACAGGGCGAGGTGATCGGCGTTTTAAAGATCGCTTGCAGCACCACCGCCGGTAAGTATATCCTGCCTAAGTTAATCGCCCGTTTTATTGAAAAATATCCTGCCGTTCAGGTGATCTGCCAGGTCGTCGGGCGCGAAGCGGCGCTGGGCATGGTGGTGGATGGCGAGGCCCAGGTGGGCATCAGCAGCCTGCGCGAATCGCTTAAAGACCTGGAATACCGCCCGTTCATCACCGACCAGGTGGTGCTGATCGTCCCGCCTGACCATCCCTGGGCGCGCCGCCCGTTTATCACGGTGGATGATCTGCAAGATGGCCGTTTCATCCGCCGCGAAGCCGACTCCGGCACGCTGCAAACGGTGGCGCTGGCGCTGGCGGAATATCACCTCAGCCCCACAGACCTGCCGACGGTGATGATTTTAGGCAACTCGGAGGCGATATATATGGCGGTTGCCGAGGGTATTGGGGTAGCATTTGTGTCACGCCGCGCAGCTGCCGAGGGAATCGCAGCCGGGCGGGTGGTCGAAGTGCCGGTCAAAGACATGAATATGACCCAGCAGCTTTATTTAGTGCGCCAGTCGCATCGGACCGCCACGACTGTCCAGACCGCGTTCTGGGAATTCGTCTACTCGCCGCTCAGCCGCGACATTTTATGTTAACGGGAAGCCAATATCATGCAAATACCTCGTCGTATCTGTTTTGCGCTGCTGTTTCTGGCAATTATCGGGGCCGCCTCTGTCGCTCTGGCCGCTCCTCCCAACCAGGAAGCGACCCCAGAAGCCCCGGCTGCTGCCCAACCTCTGACGGAAGGGGAAACCTGCGGCGACTGCCATCTTGACGTTCATACTAAATGGGCGACCGGCGTCCATGCCATCGCTTTTTCGCGGGAATCGTTCCAGCAGGCGTGGGCGGAGCAGAACCACGCCGGTGACTGCTTGCAGTGCCACACCACCAACTACGAACCGCCGACCGGCGTCTATCTGGCCGAGAACATCCAGTGCGAGGCGTGTCATGGGCTGACGCCCGCCAATCACCCGCCCGAACCGGTCGAGGTTCGCACCGATGCCGGCATCTGCCGGGACTGCCACGCGCCGACATTTGCCGAATTCCGGCACAGCAAACACGCTTTCCCCGCCGAACACGAGGCGCTGGGCTGCGCGACCTGCCACGACCCGCACGGCCAGACGCTCCGGCTGGAAAGTGTGGACTCGTTGTGCCTGGAATGCCACGAAACCGCGCCGGAAAACTACATCCATGTGACTCACCGCTCGATGCAGACGGAGCTGTTCGCTCTGGACTGCGCGAGCTGCCATATGTTTAACATCCAGCGCGACGAACTCCATGAGCTGCCGATTCATGATATGCTGGTAGACACCGTACCCTGCACCAACTGCCACCAGCAGATGGCGCAGACCGGGCAGTTCAGCATCCTGGGGAACGTCTCTGCCGCCGCCGAACGCACCCAACTGCGCGCGCAGGTCGAGGCGCTGGAAGTCCAACTTCAAGCGACAGCCCCGGCTGCGGGCGGCGCGGCCCAGGTCGTGGAGGGCGTGATAATCGGCCTGTTGGTCGGCATTGTGGGCGTGGCGGCCATCTGGCGCGGCGGACGGCGCGGAAAAAATACAAAATGAATGCTTTTGGCGAGATGCGTTTTCCGCCGGAGGCTCAAACGATTGAGTTTACCGTCGAAAAGCCGGGCGAGCGGCTGGATAAATTGATCGTGGCGCAGGTGGGCGAAAGCCTATCGCGCGCGCGGGTGCAGGCGCTCATCAAGGACGGCCAAGTGACGGTCAACGGGGCGCAGGTCAAAGCCGGGGTAAAACTGCGGGGCGGCGAACGCATCTGCGTGACCATCCCGCCGCGCGAGGACGCCGGACAGGTTGTGCCGGAAGCCATCGCCCTGGACGTGCTGTACGAAGATGCTGATCTGGCCGTCATCAACAAACCGGCGGGTATGACCGTCCACCCCGGCGTGGGCAACGAAACCGGCTCGCTCGTCAGCGCCCTGCTGGCGCGCTGGCCGGAAATCGGCCAGATGGACATCGTGGAAAAACGCGCCGGCATCGTCCACCGGTTGGACAAGGACACCAGCGGGCTGATCGTCATCGCTAAAAATGATGTGTCCCGCCGCCGGCTGATGGCGCAGTTCCAGTCCCGAACGGTCGAAAAAACCTATATCGCGCTGCTGGAACGCGCGCCGCAGACGCGAACCGGGCGCATCGAAGCCCCCATCGGGCGCGACCCCAACCAGCGCAAACGTATGGCCGTCCAGCGCGGCGGCAAACCCGCCATCACCGAATATGAGGTGATCGCCGACCAATTCTCCGGCGAGCGGGCGCTGGTGCGGGTGCGGCTGCTGACCGGGCGCACGCACCAGATTCGCGTCCACATGGCGTTTATCGGCTGCCCGATTGTGGGTGATACCGTCTACGGCTTTCGCAAGCAGCGCATCAAACTCAAGCGGCATTTTTTACACGCCGCCGAACTGCAATTCGACCATCCCACCAGCGGCGAACGGCTGCGTTTTGAAGCGCCGCTGCCGCCGGGGCTGCAAAACATTTTAGAGAAGCTTCGCACCTGACAGGACTCAAGATGACTGCTCTTACACTGGCCGCCATTGGCGCGGGCAACCGGGGCGCGGATGTGTACGCCCGGTACGCCCTCGATCACCCGAACGAAGCCGACTATATCGCCGTCGCCGAACCGATCTCCGAACGGCGCGAACGCCTGTCGGTCGCGCACGACATCGCCCCGGAGATGCAGTTCGCCTCGTGGGAAGAACTGCTGTCGAAGCCGAAGCTGGCCGACGCGGTGGTGATTGCCACGCAGGATCAGGAGCATACCGCGCCGGCGCTGGCGGCGCTGCGGGCCGGTTATGATGTGCTGCTGGAAAAGCCGATGGCGACCACGCTGGCCGACTGCGTGGCGCTGGTGCGCGCGGCAGAAGCCGCCGGGCGCGTGCTGCAAATCTGCCACGTGCTGCGTTATACCGACTTCTTCACCCAGATTTATGACATCATACAGTCAGGCCGCCTGGGTGACATCATCACCGTCGAACACCGCGAGAACGTCGCTTACTGGCACATGGCGCACAGCTACGTGCGCGGCAACTGGCGGCGCGCGGATGAAACCAGCCCGATGATCCTGGCGAAGTGCTGCCACGATTTTGATATTCTGTACTGGGTGCTGGGGGAAAAGGTTAGCCGCCTGCATTCGGTCGGCTCGCTGCGGCACTTCCGCCCGGAAAATGCGCCCCGCCCGGACGTACCCGCCCGCTGCACCGACGGCTGCCCGGTCGAGGCCGAATGTCCGTTTTCCGCGCCGGGCATTTATTTACAGCACCGCCCGTTCCGGGCCGTCGCCGGGGCTTTAGGCCTGCCGCCGGACGCCGATCTATCGCCGTATCTATCCTGGCCGCTGACCACGTTGGCGCACGGCGATACGCGCCCGGCCACGCTCCGCAAGGCGCTGGAAGAAGGCCCGTATGGGCGCTGCGTTTACCACAGCGATAACGACGTGGTAGATCATCAGGTGGTGATGATGGAAACCGAAGGCGGCACATCGGTGACGCTGTTCATGCACGGCCACAGCCATGAGCAAAGCCGGACGATGCGCTACGACGGCACGCGCGCCACGCTGGAAGCGAAGTTCGCCGCGCACAACGAAATTCTGATTCACGATCACCTGACCGGTGAAACCGAAACGCGCCGGTGGTTCGGCGGCCTGGACGGGCATGGTGGCGGCGATCACCGGCTGATGGCGGGCTTTTTGCAAACGCTGCGGGATGGCACGCGCGCGCCGCTGACCGACGCCCGCGCCGCGCTGGAAAGTCATCTGCTGGCCTTCGCCGCCGAGGACGCGCGGCTGACCGGCGGCAGCGTGGACATGGAAGCCTTCAGAAAACGGGCGCTGGTGTCATAAAAACGGCAGGAACAGCAGCACCAGGTTGGCGACGATCTGGCACACCCAGGCCGCCGCCAGCCCGTTGCGCCGCCGCACGTAGCTGTAAATGACGTTCATCATCACCAGCGCCGTGACGATGACCACCGCGACCGCCGGGTAGCGTCCGGCGTCCAGCATCGGCACGAACACCAGCGCCGACCACAGACTGCCGAGCAGGCCGACCAGCCAGAAGGGGCGGTTTTCTTGGAGCAGACCCCGAAAGAACAGCGTTTCCGCCAGCGGCATGACGAACAGCAGGAACGCCAGCACCTCGCCGACGCGCATATCCGGGAACAGCCGGCGCGCCGTTTCGTGCAGCGTCGTCCCGCCGACGGCCAGCAGGGGGATGCCGATGATGAGGCCAAAAGCGAAACCCCACAGCAGGTTTTCCGGCGTTTCCTGGCCGATGCGCGTGGTGCTGCCCAGCAGCCAGGCCATCACGCCAAAGCCGGCGGCTGCCGCCCACAAAATGACGTAGCGCAGGTCGGCATTGTCCGGTATCAGCGGCATCAGCCCCACGCTGAGCGCCAGTATCACCAGATAGCCAAAAACTGGGTCGCTGGCCGACCCCCGATGGGCCGCCGCCTGACGGCCACCGCTCGCCTCGAAGGGCGACTCGTAAGTTTCGTCCTCCACCTCGGACGGCTGGAAAAGCGGCTCGGATGGCTCCGGCTGCGGGTCGGGGCGGTCGGGATAAATCGTCGGACTCATGCCAGCAGTTCCCGGAAGGCGGCTAGCGTTTTCTGGACGTGTTCCGGTTTGATCCAGTAATGCGTGACGGCGCGGAAGCGGCGCGTATGACCCGGATAGGGACGCATAAGGATTTGATAATCCCGCGCCAGGCTTTCGGTTAGCTGCTCCGGCGAAATCGGCGCGTCGTCGGCCAGGTCGAAAAAGACCATATTGGTCTGCACTTTGCCCAGGTCAAGCCGGATATGGGGCAGGGCGGCCAGCCCTTCGGCTAGCAGGCAGGCGTTGGCATGGTCTTCGTGCAGCCGCTGCGTCATAACGCGAACGGCGATCAAACCCGCTGCCGCCAGAATGCCGGCCTGCCGCATCCCGCCGCCCAGGCTTTTCCGCACCCGCCGCGCCTGCGCGATGAACGCCTTCGACCCCACCAGCACCGACCCCACCGGCGCGCACAGCCCTTTGGACAGGCAGAACGAGAGGCTGTCGGCGTCCTGCGCCAGCGCCGCCGCCGTTGTGTCCAGCGCTGCCGCCGCGTTAAAAATCCGCGCGCCGTCAAGGTGCAGCTTCAGGCCGTGTTCGCGGGCCAGCGCGCCCACCGCCGCCGTATAATCCGCCGTGATGGGGATGCCGCCAACCGTCCCCTGGGTGTTCTCCAGGCAGATCAGGCGCGTGCGCGGGAAGTGTTCGTCATCGCCCCGGATGGCGCGGCGGATGGCGTCCAGCGGCAGCGTGCCGTCCGGCTGCATGTCCAGGATGTGCGGGTGAATGCCGCCCAGCGCCGCCGAACTGCCGGCCTCGTAGCGGAACATGTGCGCCTCGCGCCCCAGGATCATCTCGTCACCGCGCCCGCAGTGGGTGAGTGCCGCGATGATGTTGCCCATCGTGCCGCTGGCGACGAACAAGCCGGCTTCTTTGCCCAGTATGGCCGCCGATTCGGCTTCCAGTTCGTTCACGGTCGGGTCTTCGCCGTACACGTCGTCGCCCACCGCCGCGTTTGCCATCGCCTCGCGCATTTCCGGCGTCGGCCACGTCACGGTATCGCTGCGAAAATCAATCACGTTCATGATTCGAATCCTGTGTGTATTCCCGGCAGACGGCACACCGGGCCGCCCCGATTGCTGATTGGCGCTTAATACTAGTAACGAACGCGGCAAAAGACAAGAGAACCATTCTGCGGCCAATTTGCGTTAAACTGGTGGATGATGAGCAGGCTGCAAACAGGAGGGCAGCATGACGGCCATCATCCTGGAACACGTCACCAAACGGTTCGAGCATATCGTCGGCGTGAATGGGCCGGCGATTACGGCGGTGAATGATGTTTCGCTAAAAATTTCGTCCGGCGATGTGCTGGCCGTTCTGGGGCCGTCCGGCTGCGGCAAGTCCACACTGCTGCGGCTGGTGGCCGGCATCTTCAAGCCGGACGAAGGGCAGGTTTTTTACGACGACCAGGATTTGCAGGACATCCCCCTGCGCGACCGGGGCGTGGGCATGGTTTTTCAGGAAGGGGCGCTCATCCCACATTGGGAGTCGCGGCGCAGCGTGGCGTTTTTCCTGACGCTGCGTAAACGCGAGCGGGAAGTGCCGGCGCGGCTGGCGCAGATTTCCAAAATCACCGGCTTCGGTCTGGATACGCTGCTGGAACGCCGTCCCGGCCAGCTTTCCGGCGGTGAGCAGCAGCGCGTCAGCATCGCGCGGGCGCTGGCGCGGGATATGCGCGTGCTGCTGTTTGACGAGCCGTTCGCCAACCTGGACGCCAAATATCGCGGCGAGGCGCGCCTTGAACTCAAGCGGCTGCTGAATGCGTTCCCGGTCACGTCCATTTACGTCACGCACGATCAGGTGGAGGCGATTGCCCTGGCGCACCGCATCGCCATCATGCGCGACGGAAAAATTGAACAGATGGGGACGTACCAACAGCTTTATACCAATCCGGTTAACCTGTTTGTGGCGACTTTTATCGGCACGCCGATTATGAATCTGTTTCCGGGGCGCATCGAAAACGGGTTGTGGCATGGGGAGAACTTCGGTGGGTACGCCGTCCGTAAAGACCTGCCGGACGGCACGCGCGTGACCGCCGGCGTGCGCCCGGAATATATTCATCTGGCGCAAGAAGGTACTTATGGCGTCGTCGAACAGAAAATTCCGCTGTTCGCGGAGCGCCGCCAAGTTATCACGGTGCATCTGGCCGGGGAACGCTGGTCATTGATCGCGCCGCTTGATGAGGATGTTGAGGTCGGTTCGACGATTCAATGCGCGCTCGACCCGCAGGGGCTGCTTTATTTTGATACGCGCACCGGCCAGCGCATCGGCTGACCGCCTGCCGGAATCATTCAAAAACGACCCGATCTTTTAGCCCTTCCAGCAGGGCCGGCCCGACTCCGCTCACGGCGTCCAGCGCCTCCAGGTTGGCGAACGGGCCGTTGGCCGCGCGGTAATCCAGGATGCGCTGCGCCAGCGCCGGGCCGATTCCCGGCAGCGTCATCAGGTCTTCCAGGGTGGCCTCGTTAATGTTGACGACCCCGCCGCCGCCCGGTGTCGGCAGCGTCACGGTCTGTCCCAGTTCCGGCACATGCACCTGATCGCCGTCGCGCAGGAATCCGGCCAGGTTCACGCCTTCCGGGTCGGCGGTGTCGGTCATACCGCCGGCGGCTTCAATCGCATCCAGCACGCGGCTGCCCGGCGGCAGCGACACCAGCAGCGCGGGATTAAACACCGCGCCGGTTACGTAAACGGTGATCGGGCCGGGCGTGGCGGTAGGGGTTGGCGTGGTGGTGGGGACCGGCGGATTAATCGTGATTCGCACCGGCTCCGGGCGGGCGGCCAGCAGCAAAACCGCGCCGCCGATAATCGCCAGCGCAGCCAGCGCGAAGGCGATGATCGTATTACGCGGCGAAGGTTCGGCGGGCAGGTCGTCGCGCATTGGGCTTAACTCGCTTTCTCCGGTTCAAGCTGGGAAGTGCAGTTGGGGCAGCGGGTGGCTTTGTAGGGAATCACCGACAGGCAGTACGGACATTCTTTATTGACCGGCTCGCCGGGAGCTTCCTCTTTTTTCTGGAAGGGCAGCATCATGCGGTTGAAGGCCCGCACGATCAAAAAAACCACCAGGGCGACGATTAAAAAGTTGATGGCGGCGTTGATGAATAAACCGATGTTGATGGCGACCTCCGGCGTTTCGCCCTGGGCGGCCTGGAGGATGATTTTGATCTGGCTGAAGTCCACGCCGCCGACGACCACGCCGATGGGCGGCATGATGACATCGTTCACCAGCGAATTAACGACGGTCGTGAAGGCCGCGCCGATGATGATACCGACGGCAAGGTCAAGGACATTGCCCCGCATGATAAACTTACGGAATTCGGCCAGCATGGGTTTACCCTCGTTTCTCAATATTATCTGCAAAAAATATCTACTGGGTAACAATTATAACGCCGCGCTGCTGCGCTGCAAATCGCCCTGGCGCTGACCGACCCCAGGCCGGCCAGCGCATTTGAGCCAGCGGTGTTTTAGTACTTCCGCACCAGCGCCTTGTAGACGGCGGGCTGGCGGTTCTGGATGAACTGGAACTCCTCGCGGTACTTCCGCACTTCGTCCAGGTCAATACGGGCGACGGCGAAACCTTCCAGCGGCGCGCCGGTTTCGGGGTCGGTTTCGCTGGCGAGCGAGGCCATGATCTGCCCGCGCGGGCCGACGACCATACTTTCGCCGCCGAAGTTGAGGGTTACGTCCTCGCCGACGCGGTTGGCCGCCGCCACGAAGGCCGAATTTTCGTAAGCGCGGGCGCGGACGTAGGTTTTCCATTCGTCAATATTGGCGGCTTCCCAGTTCGCCATCACGCAGATGATCTCCGCGCCGTCCAGCACCAGGCTGCGCGAAACCTCCGGGAAGGCCAGATCGTAACCGATCATCAGGCCGATGCTGCCGATTTCGGTCGGAATCACCGGCAGTTTATAACCCTCGCGGAAGGCCATACGTTCCTCGCCGCGCAGGTGGATTTTGTTGTAAACATCCAGCAGTTCGCCATCCGGCCCCACCAGCACCGCCGAGTTATACAGCACGCTTTCCACGCGCTCTTTTGTCACCATACCAAAGGCGATGAACACGCCGTACTCGTTGGCGCGCTGCGCCATCAGGTTCACCGTCGGGCCGGGGACGCGCTGCGCGATTTCGGTGAAGCGCACGCCCAGCTCGTAGCCGCTGGTAATCAATTCCGGGAAGACGATCAGATCAACCTTCTGTTGAGAGGCGATTCGGGACACCATCTCGGTCATTTTGACCAGGTTTTCCTCCGCCTCGCCCAGACGCGGTTTCATCTGGACAATCGCAACGGTGATTTCGCGCATTGATTATCTTTCCTTGATTCGTTATGGAGTACAGGTTGTATTGTAGCGTAGATTGCCAAGACCTGCCGAGGTTTTTGTTGATGGGGCAATCAGGCGTTCGCGCTGTATGGGCCGGAATGTTATAATGCTTTTGGTCTTTTAGCGCGAAGGTTCGCCATGTCTGAACTGCCCGATACTCTCAGCCCGGAACATCTGAAAACGCTGTATCACATCACCCGGACGATGAATTCCAGCCTGGAATTTGACGCCGCGCTGAACAACGTCATCAACGCCGTGATGCAGGCCACCCGCGCCGAACGCGGCGTATTGATGGGCGTGGACGAGGTAACGGGTGAGCTGCGCCTGCTGGTGGCGCGCGGCGTGGCCGGCGAACAGCTCGCCCAGGAAGAAGCCTACAGCACCACCATCGTGAACGAGGTCATCGCCACCCGGCAGCCGCTTTTGACCAATAACGCCATGTTCGACACCCGTATCAACCCCGGCCAGAGCATCATCATGCGCGGGCTGCGGGCCATCCTGTGCGCGCCGATGCTGGTGCAGGACCGGCTGGTAGGCGTGGTTTATGTGGATACCTCTATGCGAACCGGTAGTTTTACCGAAAACGACCGCGATCTGCTCAATGCGGTCGCCGGGCAGGCCGGTATCGCGCTGGAGAACGCCCGTTTGTACAGTGTGGCGGTCGAAAAAGGGCGGCTGGAACAGGAACTCAAACTGGCGCGGGAAATCCAGCAGGGGCTTTTGCCGCGCCGGATGCCGCAGGCGCGGGGGTATCAGGTGTGCGCGGCCTGGCGCTCCGCGCGGGAAATGGCCGGCGACTTTTACGATACATTTACGCTGGACGAAAACACCTTCGGCGTGGTGGTGGCGGACGTGTCCGACAAGGGCGCGGCGTCGGCGATGTTTATGGCGGTGGCACGCAGCATGATCCGCAGTTACGCCTTTGCCGGCTTCCCCCCGCGCGAGACGCTCGGCCATACCAACGATCTGATTCTGGACGACGCCGAAAGCGGCATGTTTGTGACGGTTTTTTACAGTGTTTTCGGCGATGGTGGCCGCAGCGTGCATATCAATGCCGGGCATAACCCGCCCGCGCTGTACCGCGCCGCCGCGCGCCAGGTCAGTTTTATGCCGCGCGGGGGCCGGGCAATTGGCTGGTTCCCGGACAATCCTCTGCGGGATGTCGAGCTTCAGCTTGAGCCGGGCGACGTGATGGTGCTGTACACCGACGGCCTGACCGATGCCGAAAACCCGGCGGGCGAAAACTTTGGCGAGGCGCGGCTGGCGGCGGCGCTGCTGGAAGCCGCCGGATACAGCGCCGACGATATTCTGAACCATGTCGTGAACCGCGTTGAGGCGTTTGGTGAAGGCGTAGCGCCGTTTGATGACCTGACGCTGGTGGTGGTGAAATACACCGGCTGATCCCAGGGGGTTAAAACCTTGAATTTTCTCGGTCGAGTTTACCTGCTGCTCGTTACTATTCTGCTGGTCGTCTTGCTGACGATTTTCCTGCTGTCTCCGCAGACGGTTGGCGGCTGGGCCGGTAATGTTGCGGAAGTGCTGCCGGTTTTACGAATCGTGGTCGCGGCGCTGCTGGATGCGGTGCTGTTGGCGCTGCTGTATGTCCAGGTTCGCCCGGCGCGGCGTCCGGCGGCTGCCGGGCTGATGATGCGCGCATCGGGCGCAGTGACGGAAGTCAGTGTGGAATCGGCGCGGGAGCGTATTCTGCGGGCCGTCAGCGATGTGCCGGATGTCGTTTCGGTGGAAGCGCGGGTCGTGCCGCTGCGCGGTAAGGCCGATCTTGATCTGGACGTTGAGGTGCTTGGCGAGGATGTGCGCCTGCCAGACAAACAGAAAGAGATCAATCGGGCGCTCAAACAGGTCATCAACAAACAGTTGGGGCTGCAAATGGCCGGACGCCCGCGCGTTCATATCCGGCTGTATGGGGAAAAACCGCGTCCGGCAGCGCCCCCAAAGATCGAGCCGCCGACCGAAACCGCGCCGGTTCTGCCGCCGTCCGAACCGGAAGGCAAAGAACCGGCAGGGCTGTTTGCCGGTTTACGACGCCCCAGTCCCGAACCGGATGACGTGCCGACTCTGGTGGAGAAACCCGCGCCGGTTATAAAAGACGAGCCGGAACGTAGAGAGCCAGCCGGTATCCTCGGCGGTTTGTTCCACCGGGAACGCCCGGCGGAGGCAGAGACGGAGAAAGAACCGCCCGCGCCGGCCAAAGCGGCTGAATCGGAGTCTGCTGCCGGTGAAGATGATGAAGATGAGGACGAAATGTTCGCCGATACGCCGGAGCTGGCCGCGCTGCTGCGCCAGACCAAACGCGCCGACGCTCCGGTTGCCGAGGCAGAGCAGGAGAAGGCCGATCAGCCGGCTGCTGAAGATGCCGATACGCTGATGCCTGAAGTGGATGAAAAAGCGGACAAACCGGCTGCTGATGATCGTGTGGGGGATACCGAAGCCGATGAGCCGGATCATCCCCGGTCATTTTGAGGCTGGATGAAGCTGAACGAACCGGCGCGGGTTGAAGTGAGGGAAGGTCATGTCTCGTTTTGTGCGCGACTCCGTTGCAGGCCAGATTACCCGTTGGGTGCTGCTTGCCCTGGTGACGGTCGTGTTGATGATCGCCGTCTGGGAAGTTCGCACCACGCTGCTGTTGGTGCTGGCGTCCATCATCCTGGTGGTTTTGTTTACAATGCCAATTCGGTTTTTGATGCGGCGCGGGGTGGGACGAATGCCGGCGACTATTATGTCCATTCTGGTTATTCTGGGGGTTCTGGTGCTGCTGGCGATGCTGGCGCTGCCGTCCCTGATGCAGCAGTTCACCGTGCTGGCGCAGTTGGTGCAGGATGGCATTGCGAAGGTCGTAGACCAGTGGGAAGCCGTCCAGCAGGACCCGACCTTAAAAGAACAGTATCCATTGATCGCTAACTTGCAGGATTTTGTCAGAAACACCTTCCAACTGGATAACCTGGAGGAATTATTTGCAGAGCTGGCGCGGCAGTTGGGCGGTGCGCTCGGACAGCTGGGCGGATCGGTGCTGCCGGTTGTCGGCGGTGTCGCCAGCACACTGCTGAGCATCATCATCGTTATTTTCCTGAGTTTATATTTGCTCACGGACGCGCAGGTGTACGAGGAAGGCGTTATCAGGTTATTTCCGATAGGCTACCGGGGACGGGTGCGTTTCATCATTGATCGAATTGATTTTAATCTGCGGCTGTGGCTGCAAGGGCAGCTTTTGCTGATGCTGATTGTCGGCGTGGCGAGCGGTGTGGGCATGGCCGTTTTGGGCCTGGCGCCGGCGATTGCGCTGGGGGTGCTGGCAGGGGTGTTCTCATTTGTGCCGAACTTCGGCCCACTGGCGGCGCTGGTGCCGTCCCTGGCGGTGGGTTTTGCCCAGGCGCCGGACAAAATCTTCTGGATTGTGCTGATTATTTACGGCACGTCATTCCTGCAAAGCCAGATCATCGCGCCGCTGATTTTTAAGGAAAGCATCAATCTGCCCCCGGTGCTGGTGCTGGTCGGGCAGATTTTCGCGGCGGTATTTTTTGGCTTTCTGGGCATTATGCTGGCCGTGCCATTGATATCGATTCTGGTGATTATCGTCCAGGAAGTATATGTGAAAGATGTTCTAGGCGACCGTTCAGGGTTGGCTCTCAGCCTGCCGGTAGAGGAAGGGCTTGTGCCGGATGAAGTGTGAAAAATCGAACAAATTCGGTCTTGACGGATGCGGGCCGGGCATGTAGGATAACTGTCCTACTGAGGAACCCACATTAACAAATGAAAACCCAGGCAGCCTGGCAGCAAACCGGGCTGTTTTTTCGCCCGAAGTCAGTTAGAAAATAATTGAAAATGGGTGTTGACAGAGTTAAAGTGGTGTGGTAGGATAACAGTCCCGCCGGGGATAACACCTTAAAAACTCAACAGCTTGCCGTTCGGCTGCCAACCGGCAGTCGGGCAGCATCCGCCGCAGATGGGGAGATGGGAAATATCCCAAGTATCCCAAGCGAGTTTTCTGTAAGAAAAAGGAAACATATTGACCGCGGTGGGGCGGGTCTGGTAAGATAACAGATACCACCGAGAC